>JAHUZY010000417.1 GCA_019264505.1 Phenylobacterium sp.
CCGGAGGACAAGGTGGCCTCGATCAAGAAGTTGGCCGCGGAGGACAAGGTCGCGATGGTCGGGGACGGCGTCAACGATGCGCCGGCCATGGCCAGCGCCACGGTCGGCATCGCCATGGGTGCGGCAGGCAGCGATGTGGCGCTGGAAACGGCCGACGTCGCGCTGATGGCCGACGACCTCGCGCACTTGCCGTTCGCCGTCGGGCTCAGCCGTCACACGCGCGGCATCATCCTCCAGAACGTGTTCGTTAGCCTCGGCGTCGTCGCGTTTCTCGTGCCGGCGACGATCCTCGGCCTGGGCATCGGCCCGGCGGTCGCCGTCCACGAGGGCTCGACGCTCCTGGTGGTCTTCAACGCCCTGCGTCTTCTGGCCTATCGCGACCCGGCGCGTGCGGCGTGACGCCGGATCAGATCGACGTCCTGATTGTCGGAGGCGGCCCCGCAGGACTGACCGCCGCGATCTATCTCACCCGCTATCACCGTCGGGTGGTCGTCGTGGATGACGGCAATAGCCGGGCGAAATGGATTCCTCGCTCCCACAACCACGCCGGCTTCCCGGACGGAATCAACGGCGAAGACCTGCTCAGACGCATGCGGGAACAGGCGGAACGCTACGGCGCGACGATCGTAGAGGCTCGTATCGACACCTTGGAAGGCCAAGCCGAGGCCTTCCATGCCCGAGCGGGCGATCTGGCCATTTCCGCGCGCGCGATCCTGCTCGCGACGGGCGTCAAGAACCGACGCCCGTCGATCGACGGCGACACGCATCGCGACGCTCTCAACCGCGGACTGCTGCGTTACTGCCCGGTCTGCGATGGCTACGAGGCGACCGGCCAAGCGATCGGGGTGCTCGGCGCTGACGCCCACGGTGTCGCCGAAGCGCTTTTCCTGCGCACCTACTCTGATCGGATAACCCTTCTGGCGGCGAAGGTGATCGAACTCGATCCAGACGATCGCGAGGTGCTGCAAAGGGCTGGAATCGCCATCGCGCCATCCCGGCTCGATCGGCTCGATTTCTCCGGAGACCAAGTCACCGCCCATCTTGCCGGTGGCCAGGACCTGCGCTTCGACACCGTCTATCCTGCGCTCGGCTCGGACAGCAACAACGCGCTGGCGCGGCAGCTTGGCGTCGAGCTCAGCGAGGAGCAATGCATCGTCGCGGATATCAAGCAGCGAACCAGCGCCGCGGGCGTCTACGCGGCAGGCGACATCGTCATGTCGCTCGATCAGATCAGCGTCGCCATGGGGCATGCCGCCATCGCAGCGGCGGCGCTGCACAATGACCTTCGCCAAAAGGATGGCCAATCTCGATAGACGCCTTGAGGTTTTACTGGGCCCATGCGACCGCCAGCCCGCCGCGTCCTGGACGGCTTTCGTTACGCTGTGTTGGGGCCGGCCTCGCCGTCTTACGCCGCCAGTGAGCGTCCATCGTCGCCGGGAGAGCCGCAAGCAGCGCGAGGTTCGCCTCAATGTGCGTGAAAGCGCCCCGCTCTCCTGGGGTTCCCGCTACGGACCGGTCGGCGGCTTACGCTTCCTCGCGGTCATGTTCAGCAGTTCGACGAAGGCCGAGAAGGTCATGGCCGCGTAGATGTAGCCCTTGGGCACGGCCACGCCGAAGCCGTCCGCGATCAGCACCATGCCGATCATCAGCAGGAAGCCCAGCGCCAGCATCACCACGGTGGGGTTCTTGTTGATGAAGTTGGCGAGCGGCCCTGCCGCCACCAGCATGAGGGTCACGGCGACAAGGACCGCGACCATCATGATCGGCAAATGCTCGGTCATGCCGACCGCTGTCAGGATCGAGTCGATCGAGAACACCAGGTCCAGTAGGATGATCTGCAAGATCGCGGCGCCGAAGTTAACCGCGGCTTGCCTGGTAGGGACCAAGACTCCCGGCCCCGGGTCGGGCTCCACGCTGTGGTGGATCTCCCGCGTCGCCTTCCAGACCAGGAACAGGCCCCCGGCGATCAGGATCAGGTCGCGCCAGGAGAAGGTCAGGTCGAACGGCGCACGCCCAGAGGCGTCCGGCTGCGGCGAGAAGGGCAAGGAGAAGACCGGCGCCGTCAGCCCGACGATCCAGGCGAGCGCGGCCAGCAGCGCCAGCCGCAGGCCGAGCGCAAGTCCGATGCCGATCCGCCTCGCCTTGCCGCGCTGATCCTCGGGCAGCTTGTTGGTCAGGATCGAGATGAAGATCAGATTGTCGATCCCGAGCACGATCTCCATCACGATGAGGGTGAGGAGCGCAGCCCATGCGGTAGGGTCAGCGGCGAGTGTGAGAAGGCTGTCCATGTGCGATCGGGGCTAGTGCGGAGGAGTGTCTCCTTATCCGCACCCGCGGCATGCTGTCATCCCCAGGAGGCCAGACTACATCGCGTGGGGCGAGTAGCAGTGCTGATCCGGCTTGGCGCCAAACTCGTCGCGAAGACACGGGCCGCGACCGCAGCGGCTACCGCGGTCAATCACGCGCCCAGGCCCTGAAGACCATCGAGACCCACGGACATCGGTATCCGCTATAGCCCCAGCGTCGCCGGGGTCTCACCGGAAGGCTACGGACGGCCCGCCGTGACGCCTCCCACTTCGGCCAGGGCGTTTTATGCAAAATTCCCCATCGAAGAATCCCACTGTATGATTAGCAATGTCTAAACTTGAAGGATTTAGGCTTTATGGGCGGGATTCAAACAATGTTCTTCAGATGAGGATAGATTTGAGCAAGATATGCCCGCGATCGCCGCCGCTGCTGGCGCGCATCTTTACGTCACCGTATGGAAGAAGGCGCCTTGACCTTCGGCTGACCTTGCCCATGGGGGCGCATCTTTCGCCAGACCGTCATTCGCGATATCTTCAGTCTTCGGGCGATCTCCGTGGGTCCCAGGCCGGCTGAGCGCAATTTCCAGATTTCGGCGTTTAAGCACCGAGGTGGAAGCCTAGCCGCCTGCGTCGGCGGCCGGACCGCCATCAAAACCGCGCGAAGGGCGCGACCGCCGTCCCCGCGGGTCGAGAACTCTTCGTGCACGGCGTACAGGATGGCGTGCTTCCGTTCCAGCTGATCCAGGATTTCCAGCGGAGACTGATCGATCACGTGGGCAAGCGACGGCACGACAAGTTCGTCTCCCTCACCTATGAACTCGAGGATCGAGGCCAAGATGCGTCCCGAGCCGGTCTCTGCCTTTACGACCTCGCAGCCCGCTGTCCGTAGGTCATCAGCGATCGTCTCAGGTCCCCGGCGACCTGCACTGATGTAACCGATGCGCAGCCCCATGCTTAGCGTTGCTCCTAAATGCGTCCGATCCATAGCCGGGTCTCTTGAGATCGCGGCGGCAGGCTCGCGTAAATGGTCCCGACAGGCCATATAGGAGTGCGGCGGCGCCGGCCCGCAAGTCACCTAAACTTGCGTCTCCGGCGTGCGACCGCCTGTCGTGAGGAACTGAAAGGCTAAGGCCATGCTGGCGGTTTCACGGCGCATTGTGCTGACGGCTGCGATCATGGGCCTGCACGGCGTCGTGACTTCGCTAAGGGCCCAGGCCGCCGGGCGGGCGTTCGTGGTTTATCGGTCATCGGACTGCCAGTGCTGCGAGGGTTGGGTCGCGCATATGATCAAGGCCGGCTATCAGCCGCAGACGGTGCGGACGGACGATCTTTCGGCGGTTCGCCGCCGCCTTCAAGTTCCGGCTGATCTCGCCGGCTGCCATACCGCCGTGATCGGCGGCTATGTCATCGAAGGCCATGTGCCGTCGGAGGACGTGACGAGATTTCTGCGCCAACCACCCGCCGCGGCCTTAGGCCTCGCCGTCCCGAGGATGCCGGTCGGCTCGCCGGGCATGGAGCGGCCTGACGGTATGACGGAGCAATTCTTCACATTGTTGCTGTTGCAAGGAGGCCGCAGACGAATCTTTGTGCGCCATCCGTGATCCTCAGTCGGATGTACAGGAGCTAAGCTGCACCTCAATATGGCCACACCGCAGTCGCGGCCCGATCTCCGACAGGTCGCTCGCGACCTTAGGGCGACGCAGGGGCCGCCAGTGAAGCGGTTGGGGTGCGCCCCCTCCCTGGGCGAAACGCCTCGCCCTCGTGTGGTGGAAAGACCCAGCAGGTCTCGCGTTTGACTCGGCGTCGCCTGACGGCCCTCCTCATCCGATCACCGTGGATTTGTTCGATGACATTTCCACTCCCGTCCTAAATATGCGTAGGATGAAAGGCATGATTGGCGCAGTGATCCGAAGTGAGCTCTTCAGCATGGCTTTCTATGCTGCGGGCTCGCGTGAGCGAGCGGCGTCGATAGGAAAGCCACCCTGCGTCGTCGGCGCCCAAACCCGGCGACCATTGGCATTGTCGGAGGCTCGCCGCCTCTTGGCGGTTGTGGTGCTATTCACTTTCGGCCTAGGCGCACTGGTAAACGGACCTGCTGCGCACAGCTGGGCTGAGGGCGGTTGGTCCACCACCACGCAGCCGCTCGGCGTTGTCGCCAAGGCGTCGCGCCAGACCAATCAGATCCCTGAGCAACGTGTGCCGCAGTGCACCGGGCATTGCGCCGCGCATGCGGTCAGCTTGCCTGTGCTTTCCAGCCAATCCGTCGAGCCCATCGTCAATCGAACGCCTTGGCGGGTGATCGACGATCAACAGCCACAAAATTCCGTAGCCGCGCGATTGGAACGGCCCCCTCGAAGCTGACGTATCGCGCGCCGTGAAGTGGCGGTGACTGCGTTGCATCGGACCTCTCAGGCCAACTCCGTGGCGCGCACTATGCGTTGTTGTTGGTTGCGAGATCTCTGTTGTGGCGGCGCCGCTAAGGATCCACGTGGCGTCCTGTCAACGGGTCGACGGGTGGTCCGGAAAGTAGCCGCAGCGCGCCGACCTGGCCCGGCCTCGACGTCAATCCCCCAACACAGCCCTCCTCCACCTCGCTCCGCCTCATAGACTAGGTTCTGTACACCTCGTTTCGCCCAACGTCAGAAAGGGTGCACCATTGAAAGTTGCATTTTCGCTTGCGGCCTCCGCCCTGATCGCGGTTTTCAGCTTGGGGTCGGCGCCGGCCTTCGGGGAGACGCTCGAGGAGGCGATCGCGCTGGCCTATGAAACCAATCCGACATTGCTGGCGCAACGCTCGCAAGTGCGGGTGTTGGATGAAAGTTACGTCCAGGCTCGCGCAGGACTGCGTCCCCAGCTCAGCGCCTCCTCGACCGCCAGTTACAGCAACACCTCGGTGAACGCCGGGCGCGGCGGCCTTGTGGACACCAACGGAGACGGAATTCCGGACACCAATCTGACCGGTTCCGGCGTCACGGAACGCAACTTCGGAAACGCCTCGGTTTCCGTCACCCAGCCCGTCTACACCGGCGGGCGCACCATCGCTTCGATGTCGGCCGCAGCGGCGGACATCCTGTCCGCCCGGGAGAC
>JAHUZY010000453.1 GCA_019264505.1 Phenylobacterium sp.
TGGCCAGCACGGCCGCCCGCCCTGGACGGGAGGCCCAGACCTGTGGCGCGACATATTTGACGACCGGCAGTTCGTGCGTCTGCGCCTTCAGCCGCTGCGCCACCCGCAGGGTGAACCCCCAGGAGTCGATCAGGATCGCGATATCCGGCCGTTCTCGCCGCGCCAGGGCGGCCATCTCGTCGGCGCGACGCACAACCCGCCGATAGGCCATGAGCCCTTCCAGCAGGCCAAGGATCGACAGCTCCGACATGTCGAAGGGGCTGGTCAGACCCTCTGTCGCCATCCCCGCGCCGCCGAGCCCTACGAACCTGACCTCGTCAGGTCCCAGACGACGCTTTAGGGCGGCCATCAGCTCCGCCCCGCGGTCATCGCCGGACGCTTCGGCGGCGACCAGCATGATGCAGAGGGGCCGGGTCATGACGCCTCGGGTTCGACGCCCAGCACGAACAGACCCAGATCATCGGCCAGCTCGATCAGGGCGCTACGATCAAGCACGAGAAGACGTCCAGCCTCGCCCACGACACCGGCCAGCCCCGCCCGCGCGGCCCTCTGGATCGTGGCCAGGCCAATGGTCGGCAGGTCGACGCGAGTCTCCTGTATCGGCTTGGGGGCCTTGGCCAGCACGCCCCGCAGGGCGTCTGGGCTTCCACGCAACGCGCTGGGCAGCTCGGAGACCCGGCGCAACATGGCGTCGGTGCCCTCCTGGGCCTCGACGGCGAGCACCAGGCCCTCGCAGACCACGGCGCCCTGACCGATATCCATGCGCCCGAGTTCGCGGGCCACATGGAGGGCCCGGACAATGTCAGCCTGATGCCGCGCGTCCGGGGCGATCCGCCCGAGAACCCCCAGAGGCAGGCGAAGGTCGCCCATGGCCTCGTCGGCGCCTTCGATGCGGAAGCCTTCCTTCTCGAACTCCTGCAATAAGGCGCGCAGCAGGCCGTCGTCCCCGTGACGCGCCGCCGCGATCAGGCCAGGCAGGGCCTTGAGTCCTCGGACGTCAGGCCGAAGGGCGGCGAAGTCGGGCCGGTTCACCTGGCCGGCGAAGCAGATCGCCTCGCAGCCGGCCGCCTTCAGCGCCCGGATGCACTTGCCCAGTTCGGCGATGCCGATATCGGCCCCAGGAAAGCCCGCCAACTCCGGACCAGCGAATCCTTTGAGGCGGATGATAAACAGCGGCCGACCAGCCTGCTGGCAGGCCGTGGCGATCTCCACCGGAAGTCCGCCGCCGCCCGCGATCAGGCCAAGCCTGGACAAGATGCTAGACCTCCCGCTCCGGCAGGCAGAGCGGCCGGTTGGCCTCGGCGCGGATGAAGTCGATGATCTCCATCACCGGCGCGCTGTGGCCAAAGGTGGCCATGGCGTCATCGATGCGCTCCTGGAACGTGCCTTCTTCGGCGAAGAGCAGGCGGTAGGCCGAGCGGAGTTCGGCGATCATCTCGCGGGAGAAGTTGCGGCGCTTCAGACCGACCAGGTTCAGGCCCTCAAGGTGGGCGTGGTTGCCCCAGACCAGGCCATAGGGGATGACGTCCTTGGTCACCGCCGCCAGGCCGCCGATGAAGGAGTAGCGTCCGACGCGGCAGTGCTGGTGCACCGCGGCCAGGCCGCTGACCATGACGAAGTCGCCCACATCCACGTGGCCGCCCAGGGTGGCGGAGTGTGCAAGAACGACGTTGTTTCCAACCGTACAGTCATGGCCCACATGGCTGGTGGCCATGTACATGCCATCGTCGCCCACCCGGGTGACACCGCCGCCATCGGGGGTGCCGATGTGCATGGTGACGTGCTCCCACAGCCGATTTCGGTCGCCGATCACCAGTTCGGTGGGCTCACCCTTGTAGCCGGTGTGGTGCGGGGGGCCGCCCAGATTGGCGAAGTTGCGAACCGTGCAGTCGGCCCCGATGGTCGTATGCCCTTCGACCACCACATGGGAGAGCAGCTCGGTTCGGGCGCCGATCTTCACGTGCTCGCCAATGATCGAATAGGGCCCGATCCGGACCCCCTCGCCCAGCTCGGCCCCGGAGGCGACGATCGCGGTGGGATGAATCTCGACGCTCATTGGGTCGCCACCACCATGGCGGCGAACTCGGCTTCGGCCGCAACCTTGTCGCCGACCATGGCGTGACCCTTGAACTTGAACAGGTCGCCGCGGTGCTTGACCACCTCCACCGGCATACGAAGCACGTCACCCGGACGCACCGGCTGGCGGAACCGGCAGTTGTCGAGGGAGATGAACAGGATGGTCTTGCCGGCCACGTCCACATCGAGAGACTTTGACATCAGCACGGCGCCCGTCTGGGCCAGGGCCTCGACGATGAGAACCCCCGGCATCACCGGGTATTCGGGGAAGTGCCCGGCGAAGAAGGGCTCATTGAAGGTCACGCACTTGATCCCGACGATGGACTCGCTGGGCTTATAGTCCTCAGCGCGGTCGACCAGCAGGAAGGGATAGCGATGTGGGATACGTCGCAGAACCTCAGTGATATCGATCTCGGTGGGGTTCTCGTTCACCGGCGCTTTGCGGCTCATGCGCCTGCTCCATTTCCGCGACGCGCAGCCATCTTCGAGAGCCACGCAACCTCGCGCATCCATTTCTTGAGGGGACGAGCCGGAAAGCCGCCCCAGGTTTCCCCGGCGGGGATGTCGCGCATCACCCCGGCGGCGGCGGCGACTCGGGCCCCCTCACCTAAGATCAGGTGATCGGCCACGCCGGCCCGGCCACCGAACTGCACCCCATCGCCGACGGTCACACTGCCGGAAATTCCGGTCTGGGCGGCGATGGCGCAGTTGCGACCGATGCGGACGTTGTGGGCGATCTGCACCATGTTGTCGATCTTGGTGTTCTCACCGATGACCGTGTCCTCGAAGGCGCCCCGGTCGACGCAGGCCCCCGCGCCGACGGTTACGCCATCCTGCAGGATCACCCGGCCGAGCTGCGGAATGTCGATCAGCCCGCCAGGCCCCACGGTCGCCCCAAAGCCGGCCTCGCCGATCATCGCACCAGCGAGGATCTTCACCCGATCTCCCACCACGGCGAAGGTCAGGGTGGCGCGGGCGCCGATCTCACAGTCCCGTCCGATGGTCACGCCTGGGCCAATGACGGCGCCGGCCCCGATGATCGTGCGGGCGCCGATCTGGGCCCCGTCGCCGATGATGGCGCCGGGCTCAACCCGGACGTCGGGTTCGAGCGCCGCATGGGGCGAGACCATCACATCGACACTGTTGCGGCGGGGTCGATGGAGAAGGTTGGCGGCCAGAGCGTAGGCCGCCTGTGGTGACGATGTCAGGAGGGCGGCGCACCCTGGGGCGACAGACCCCGCCTGCCGCGGATGGACGAAACAGGCCGCGGCCCGGATCGAAGCCAATTCCGGGGCGCGCTTCGGATCAGACAGGAAGGTCACGGTCCCAGGCGCCGCCCGCGCCAGCACCGCTACGGCGTTGACCTCCCGAGCGCCATCAACGCCTGGGGCGAGCTCTGCGCCGGTGGCCCCGGCGAGGCGGGATAGGGTGACAGGACCGAGGTCCTCGAAGAAGCGCGGGTCAGGCATTTGGATTCCAGGCGCAACCCGCGCCCCTTGGGCGAGTCGCTGGCTTAGCGGTTAGTCTGGGCGCCTGCGGCCTGCTGGTCCAGCCGTTCACGGTCAAAAGCGAACTGGGTGATCTTGCCATTGAGCGCGGTCACCACGGCGGCGGTGACGTCCATCTGCGGGTTGGACAGCAGAAGGGCGTCGCGATTCACCAGCATGGCGCACTGACGCTGCTGATAGACCTGGCGGATCAGGGGCTCCATCTCTTGCCCGACACGGGCGATGGCCTTCTGCTGGGTCACGGCCAGTTCACGCTCCCGAAGCGCCGCCTTGCGCTGGAAAGCGCTGACCCGGACCTGGAGGTCGGCGCGACGCTTGTCAAAGGCGTCCTGGGTCAGGCTGGCGCGGCCGGTCTCGATGGCCTGGGCCTCATTGGTGATGGCCGTCTCCTCGGCCTTCAGTTCGGCCTCCACCTGGGTGGCGATCTGCTGGAGGCGGGTCTGGACGTACTGACCGACGGTGGAGCCGCCGATGGCGCCGTCCAGCGACATCACACAGACCCCCGCGATAGCGGCGCCGTGGGAGACCTGCGGGGCGGCGGGCGCCTGCTGGGCCTGCGCGCCCGGGGCGAGCGCGAGCGCGAACACCGCGGCGGAGAGGCCGGCGGCGAGGGTTTTGGTGGTCATGAAATCAGAACCTAGTTGAGGTGGAGAACCGGAAGGTTTCGGTCTTATCGTAATCTTCTTTGGCCAAAACTTGGCTGAAGTCGAAGCGGATCGGACCCATGGGTGAGCGCCAGAAGATGCTGACGCCGGCCGAAGCCCGGAGAGACAGGTCATCGACGATGTTCGGATCGACAGCGCCTGCGACGGTCAGCTTATCCTCATCGTCCAGCATACCCAAGGTGCCGAAGTCAGAGAAGACGGCCGCCTTCACGCCGTACTGCTCCGGAAGGAAGGTCGGGACCGTAAGTTCCACCGAACCGATGGCGTAGGCCTTGCCGCCCAGCGCGTCGCCGCGGGTGGAGTTCAGATCCCGCGCGCCGATGCCGGCGGTCTCAAAGCCGCGGAAGCTGTTGCCACCCTTGTAGAACCGCTCATTGATCCGGACCGTATCGCCGTTCCAGCCATCCACATAACCGGCTGAGCCGGTGGCGCTGAGGATAAAGCTCGGCGAGAATCCGTAATAGATTCCACCTTCAAGCTCGGTCTTCAGATAGTTCACGTCGCCGCCGACACCGGCCAGATCCTGATTGAGCGCGGTATAGAAGCCGCGGGTCGGATTGATCGGATCGTTCCTGCGATCGAGCCGCACGCCATAACCCACCAACGAGGTCGTGTAAGACCCCCGCTGCTGGCACAGCGAGATCGACACGACAGGGGCGGACGGGTCACAGAACGAGGCCGGGATCTCAACCTCATCGCGGCGCAGGGTGTAGCGCGCAGAGGCCCTTGCGTTGAGGGTCAGCGGGAAGCCCAGCCGCACGCCGCCACCAATGGTGTTGGTGCGATAGGCCGAATAGTCGGTCAGGTCATAGCGGTAGGAATAGAGGTCCAACCCTGCGCCAAGGTCGCGACCCATGAAGCGCGGCTCGGTGAACGAGAAGTCCACCTGCTGCCGGAGGGAGCCCACCGAGACGCGGGCCCGCACGTTCTGGCCGCGGCCGCGGAAATTCCGTTCGGTGACGCCGAGATCAAGGATCAGCTGGTCCACCGAGCTGTAGCCGGCGCTGAACGACAGTTCCCCCGTCGGCTGCTCCTCGACCTGAACCTGAAGGCCGGTGCGGTCCGGCGCCGAGCCGGGGACCTCCTCGATATTCACGTCCTTGAAGAAGCCCAGGGCCCTGACCCGGTTGCGCGAACGGTCAACCAGCACGCGGTTATAGGCGTCGCCCTCGGCGAGGTTCAGTTCGCGCCGGACCACATAGTCCAGGGTCCGGGTGTTCCCGATGATGTCGATGCGTTCCACATAGACCCGCGGCCCCTCATTGACCTGGAAGGTCACATCGACCGTCTTGGTTTCGCGGTTCGGCGTGTAGCGCGGACGGACATCGACGAAGGCGAAGCCGGCGGCCCCGGCGGCGAAGGTCAGGGTGTCCGTGGCCTGCTCAATCCGCTCGTCCTGATAGATGTCGCCTTCGCGGATCGGCAGAATCTGGACGAGGGTTTCCTTGTTCAGCTTCTCAAGCTCAGTGGCGACCTCAACCTTGCCGAACTTGTACTCAGGCCCCTCCTCCACCGTGTAGGTGACGACGAAGCCGTTCTTGTCAGGGGCCAGTTCAGCGATCGCGGAGACGACGCGGAAGTCATAGAAGCCACGGTTGCGATAATGTTCGCGCAGCTGTTCCTTATCGAATTCAAGGCGATCGGGATCATAGTTCGCGTTGCTGGTGAAGAACTTGTACCAGGCGCTCTGCTCGGTGACGATCACGTCGCGCAGGTCGTTGTCCGAGAACTCCACATTGCCGATGAAATTCGTGCGCAGGACGCCGCTCTTGGCGCCCTCGTCGATCTCGAAGATCACGTCGACCCGCTTCTGCGGCAGCTCGACGATCTTCGGCGTCACATTGGCCGAGATCCGGCCAGACCGCCGATACAGCTCTACGATCCGCTGCACGTCCTGCTGGATGCGCGCCCGGGTGAAGATACCCCGGGGCCGCAGGGTGACCTCGTCCCGCAGCTTGTCTTCCTTGAGGCCACGGTTCCCCTCAAAGATCACGCGGTTGATGATGGGGTTCTCCACCACCTCGACAATCACCTCGCCGCCCACGGCGCTGATTCGGACATCGGCGAACAGGTCGGTGCGGTAGAGCGCCTTCAGCGCCAGGTCGAGCTGAGCGGCGTCCACCCGGTCGCCGGGTTGGATGGGCAGGTAGGACAGCACGGTCGCCTGCTCGATCCGCTCATTGCCGCGAACCGCAATCCGCTGGACCACCTCAGCCTGCGCCTGGGCGAGGGCCACGGTCGGGGCCGTCAGGGCGGTGGAGGAGAGCAGCAGGGCGAAGCCGGAAGCGAGCGCAGCGCTACGAGCGCGAGATCTTTGCATCTGATCAGCCGTAAAGGGAGGAAGGCGAGCCTAGGAAATCAGACCGCCGAGAAATTTGAACACGCGCAGTTGCTGCAGATCGTTCCAGGTGGCGAACAACATCAATCCGAGCAGCAGCGCAAGGCCCACGCGATATCCTGCCGCCTGAACCTTGGCCGCAAGAGGGCGCCGCGCCACCGCCTCATAGGCGTAGAAGACCAGATGTCCGCCGTCGAGGATCGGAACCGGCAGCAGGTTCATGAACCCGATCCCGACCGACAGCACCGCCGTCAGGCCCAGCAAAGCGACCGCGCTGCCCAGGAGCATGGAGCCAGCATCCGGAGCCCCCTGAGCCCCCGACTGAGCCACCTGCCCCGACGCCTGAGCGATCCGCAAGGGGCCGCCGAGCTGATCGGCGCTCTCGCGGCCGGTCACCACGCGGCCCAGGTAGTAGACCGTCGTGCTCAAGACCCGCCAGGTGCGCTCCACCCCGCCCGCGACCGCCTCGAGGGGGCCATAGCGTCGAACGGTGCGCTCGCCAACCTGCGCCGGGCTCGCAATGCCCAGGACGCCAATCTTCTGCTCGCCGCCCATCCGGTCGGAGACCACACGCCGCTCAGGTGTGGCGGTCAGAGAGACGAGCTGGCCGCCCCGGTCGACCACGAAGCTCGTCGGTGCGTTGGAGCGCACGGCGATGATCTGCTGCAGGTCGAAGAAGTTATCGATCGCCTGGCCATTGGCCCGAACCACCACATCGTCGACGACGAAGCCCGCGCGAGCGGCCGGACTGTCGGGCTGGACGGCGGCCACCCTGGCCGGGATCACGGTCTCACCGACGCTCATCAGCAGAACGGCGAACAGCACGATCGCCAGGGCGAAATTAGCGAACGGCCCGGCGGCCGTGATGATGGCGCGTTGCCAGACCGGCTTGAAATGGAAGTAGCGATTGGCCGAGCCGGCGCCCTGTTCAGTCTCGATGCGTTGGCGCATCGCCTCGAGGTTGTCGTGATCAGGCACGCTGGCGGCGTTCTCATCGCCGGAGAACTTGACGTAGCCCCCCAACGGGATCCAGCCGACCCGCCATTCGACCCCCTGCCGGTCGGTCCAGCCGAAAATCTTGCGGCCAAAGCCGATGGAGAACTGGTCGATGGCCACGCCGCAGGCGCGGGCCGCCCAATAGTGCCCCAGCTCATGGATGGTCACCACGACGGTGAGCACCAGCAGGAAGGGGATGATGTAGCCCAGGGCGGTCTGCAGGAAGTCGATCATCGCGTGGGACTGCTCCTAAGGGGCCTGGCGCGAGCCAGAAAACCCGGCCGTGACGGCCGTGGCGATGCGCCGGGCCGCGGCATCTGTCTCCCGGGCTGAATCCAGAGCGTCCCCACTCGCGCCCCCGGCAAGGTCCCCCGTGCGATCAAGCCGCTCGAGGGTCTCCGCCACCGTGGCGGCAATATCGAGAAAGCCGATCTTACGGTCAAGGAAGGCGGCGACGGCCACCTCATTGGCTGCATTGAGAGCGCCAGGCGCCGCCCCGCCAGCCCGAAGCGCAGACTTGGCGAGACCGAGGGCCGGAAACTTCTCCAGGTCCGGCTCCTCGAAGGTCAGGGGGCCGGACTTCACGAGGTCCAGACGCGGCGCCGGCCAGGGCAGTCGGTCAGGCCAGGCATAGGCGCAGGCGATAGGCGCCCGCATGTCGGGCGGCCCAAGCTGGGCCAGGGTCGAGCCATCGGCGTACTCGACCATGGAGTGGATGATCTGCTGATGGTGGATCAAGACCTCAAGGCGCTCCGGCGGCATGGCGAACAGGTAGGCGGCCTCGATGATCTCAAGCCCCTTGTTCATCATGGACGCGGAATCGACCGAAATCTTGGCGCCCATGCTGAAGTTCGGATGGGCGACAGCCTGTTCTGGCGTGGCGTGGGCCATCTGAGCCCGCGTCCAGGTGCGGAACGGGCCGCCAGACGAGGTCAGGATCACCCGCGCCACCTGGGCGTTGGCCCGGGAGTCGAACACCTGGAAGATGGCCGAATGCTCGGAATCGACCGGGATGATGGCCCCGCCGGCCAGTTTGGCGGTGCGCAGCAGCCCAGGCCCGCCGCAGACCAGGCTCTCCTTGTTGGCCAGGGCCACTACGGCGCCTGCCTTCGCCGCGGCGAGTGTGGGGGCGAGCCCCGCAAAGCCGACGATGGCCGACATCACCCATTGGGCGTCAGCGGCTGCGACGTCAGCGATGGCGCCGGCGCCGGCCGCGGCCTTGATGCCAGACCCCTGGAGTCGGTCGCGTAGTTCAGGCAGCCCGGCCTCATCCTCGATGACGGCGATCTGCGGTCGCCAACGCAGGGCTTGCTCCGCCAGCCGCGCCACATTCCGGCCGCCGGTCAGGCCAACAACCTCCACCTCGACCTTGGCCAGGTCGAACAGGTCCAAGGTCGACATGCCGACCGAGCCGGTGGCGCCGAGGACCGTGACCTTCCGCGGGAGGGCGTGGGCGTTCATGTGAAAAGCTCCGCAAGACGGGCAAGTGCCAGCACCAGCACGGCGAACATAAGGCCATCGACCCGATCAAGCAGGCCGCCATGCCCGGGGATCAGGTCGCCGGAGTCCTTGACCCCGAACCGGCGCTTCAGCATCGACTCCCAAAGATCCCCCCCCATCGTGGCGAGCCCCCCCGTCAGACCGATCACCGCCCCGGTCACCGGCCCCATGGCCGTGCCGAACAGGGCCGAGCACAGGGCTCCGGTGGCGGTGGAGGCCACCAGACCGCCGGCGAATCCCGACCAGGTCTTATTCGGGGAGAATCTTGGCCAGAGCTTGGGGCCCTTGAGCAGGCTGCCGACCAGAAAGGCGGCGATATCGGCCGACCAGGTCACGGCGAACAGCATCAGCACCCATAGCGCCCCCTCAGGGGTGCCCCGGAGCCAAACCAGGGCGAGACAGGGCACGCCGATATAGACCACGCCGAAGGCGGCGTCGGCCGGACGCTCGGCGACCCGCCTGGCCACCAGCGCCGCCGCCGCCGCCCCAACGGCCATCAACGCCCAGGCCAGCGGCACGTAGCGCAGATAGATGAGGAAGACGCCGGTCAGGACCGAGACCAGGACGATGCTCAGGACCCGCAAGGGCGCCTTGGGCGCCGACATCCCGGCCCACTCGATGGACAACAGCGCCACGCCGACAGCGATCAGCAGCAGGAAGGGCGGTCCGCCCCACCAGACCGCGCCCACGGCGGCGGGCACCAGCACCAGGGCTGAGGCCGCACGAATGGCGAGATTGGACCAGTCGAAGCGCTTAGCCGGCGGCAAGGGCGTCATCGGCGACGGCGCCATAGCGGCGCTCGCGGGTGCGGAAGGCGTCGATGGCGGCTTTCAGATGTTCCGGCCCATAATCGGGCCACAGGACATCCTGGAAGATCAGCTCGGAATAGGCCGCTTCCCACAGGAGAAAGTTGGACAGCCGCTGCTCCCCGGACGGCCGGACGATCAGGTCCGGCGGCGGCGTCGCCGCGGTTGAGAGATAGGCGGTGAACCTGGTCTCATCCAGGTCCTCGGGGCGCGCCAGGCCAGCGGCGACATCCTGGGCGAAACGTCGCGCCGCGTCGGTCACATCGGCCTGGCCGCCATAATTGAACGCAACCTGCAGGAAGAACTTGTCATTGCCCGCGGTGCGGCGCTCGGCTTCCTCAATGATCTGAATGAGATCGGGATTGAGCCCGGCCCGTCGCCCAATGACGCGGACGCGGACCCCTTCCCGCTCCAGTCGCCCCAGATCGCTTTCGAAATAGCGCCGCGGCAGGGCCATCAGTTCGGCGACCTCAGCGGCAGGCCGGCTCCAGTTTTCGGTGGAGAACCCGAAGACCGTCAGATAGCGGATGTTCAGATCAGGGGCTGCGGCCACTGTGCGCTTCAGGGCCTCGACGCCGGCGCGATGGCCGAGGCTGCGCGGCAGGCCCCGACGTTTGGCCCAGCGGCCATTGCCATCCATCACGAGGGCCACATGCAGAGCCTCGCCCGCCGGTGTTTCGGCGGCCGGTCCGGCGGCGTTCGGCTCTGGGCTGCGGGCCATGGGTTTCTCGCGCGTCCTTTGGCGACAGGCTAGCCGATCAGACCTGCATGATCTCTTGTTCTTTGACTTTCAAGGCTTCGTCCACGCGCTTGACCGCCTCGTCGGTGAACTTCTGCACCTCGGTCTCCATGCGCTTCTGTTCGTCCTGGCTGATGACGCCATCCTTCTCGGCGCGCTTCAGGTCGTCATTGGCGTCACGACGGATGTTGCGGACGGCCACCTTCTGCTGCTCGGCGTATTTGCCCGCGACCTTCACCAGATCCTTCCGGCGCTCCTCGGTGAGGGGCGGGATCGGAATGCGCAGGGTCTGGCCGTCGACCACGGGGTTCAGGCCAAGTCCGCTGTTGCGGATCGCCTTCTCCACCGACACGGCCACACCCTTGTCCCAGACGCTGACCGTGAGCATGCGCGGCTCAGGCACGCTGACGGCGGCCACCTGGCTGATCGGAACAGTGGAGCCATAGGCGTCGACCATCACCTGGTCGAGCAGCCCGGCTGAGGCGCGTCCCGTGCGGAGAGAGGCGAACTCTTCCTTCAGGGCCAGGACGGCCTTGTCCATGCGATCCTTATAGCTCGAAAGAACCGGCTTCGGTGCGGCGGCCATTGGGGCTCCTCCATGGGGTCGTAAGGTTGTCGGCGGAAAGATCAGGCGATCGTCGTGAAGACGCCCTGCCCCTTCAGCACCTTCAGGAAATTCCCCCGTTCGCGGATGGAAAACACCACGATCGGGATCTCGTTGTCACGCATCAGGGCGATGGCCGAGGCGTCCATGACCCGCAGGTCCTGAGCCAGCACATCATGATAGCTGAGCTGTTCGTAGCGGACCGCCTTGGGGTCCTTCTTGGGATCGGCCGTGTAGACACCGTCGACGCTGGTGCCCTTGAACAGGGCCTCACAGCCCATCTCGGCGGAGCGCAGGGCCGCGGGCGTGTCGGTAGTGAAGTACGGGGCGCCCAGGCCCGCGGCGAAGATGACCACGCGGCCCTTCTCCAGATGGCGCATGGCCCGGCGGCGGATGTAGGGCTCGCAGACCGCGTCCATCGGGATGGCGGACTGCACCCGGGTGAAGACACCTTCCTTTTCCAAGGCGCCTTGCAGGGCGAGCGCGTTCATCACCGTGGCCAGCATGCCCATATAGTCGGCGCTGGAGCGCTCCATCCCCTTACCGGCCAGGGAGACGCCGCGGAAGATATTGCCGCCGCCGATGACCAGGCACAGCTCGACCCCGTGGCTGACCACCTCGGCGATATCCTTGGCCACCGCCTCCAGGGTGTTGGGATCGATGCCGAACCCCTGCTCCCCCATTAGCACCTCGCCCGAGACCTTGAGCAGGATCCGCTTGTAGCGCAGGGCAGGAGCTGGCTTGGGCATGAGCGCGTCTTTCCGAATCTGGCTTGGGCAAGATAGCGCAAGGGCGCGGCCCGCGTCGAACGCGCCGCGCCCTGCATTGTAGGTCGTCTAAGGCCTAGGCCTGGCCGCTGAGCTGAGCCACTTCGGCGGCGAAGTCGTCGACCTTCTTCTCGACGCCGTCACCCAGGCCGAAGCGAACAAAGCCGGTCATGGTCACCGGTGAGTCGGTTTCCTTGGCCAGTTCGGCGATCAGCTGCTCAACAGTCTGATCCGGGTTCATCACGAAGGCCTGCTTGAGCAGGACGACTTCCTCGAAGAACTTGCGGATCCGGCCTTCGACCATCTTCTCCACCACGCCGGCGGGCTTGCCCGAGGCGAGCGCCTGTTCGGTGAAGATCGCCTTCTCACGCTCCACGGCCTCGGGGTCGAGGTCGTCAGTGGACAGCGACAGCGGGTTGGTGGCGGCCACATGCATGGCGATCTTGCGACCGACCTCCTGCAGCTTGGCCTGGTCGCCGGCGCCTTCCAGGGCCACCAGAACGCCGATACGGCCGAGATCCGGCGCCGCTGCGGCGTGGATGTAGGAGGCCACCGCGCCCTGGGCCACGGTCAGGCGCGAGGCCCGGCGCAGCATCATGTTCTCGCCGATCGTGGCGATCAGATTGGTGACCACGTCGGACACCACTTCACCCTTGGAAGTCTTGGCTGCGGAAATGGCTTCGACGCCCTCCACATCCAGAGCCACCTGGGCGATGTCCTTGGCCGCCGACTGGAACAGCTCGTTCCGGGCGACGAAGTCGGTCTCGGCGTTCAGCTCGACGACCACGCCGGTCATGCCCGCGCCATCCTTGCGGGTGGCGGCGGCCACGAGGCCTTCAGCGGCGGCGCGGTCGGATTTCTTGGCGGCCTTGGACAGGCCCTTGGTGCGCAGCCAGTCGATGGCGGCGTCGATGTCGCCGCCGTTCTCCTGCAACGCCTTCTTGCAGTCCATCATGCCTGCGCCAGACTTCTCGCGCAGCTCTTTGACCAGCGCAGCGGTGATCTCCGCCATGGCTCGGCTCCCTTGGTCTAGAGTCAACGGCTGGGCCTCTGGAT
>JAHUZY010000008.1 GCA_019264505.1 Phenylobacterium sp.
ATCGTGTCCACTAAGCCCTAAATGGACACCATGCCGCCCACGCCCGGAACTTAGACTTCAGCCCCCGCCCTCAACAGGCGGTCATCAGCGGACGCGTACCTATAAACAACGTTAGATGTCGTTGCTTCAGGCATAATTAAAAAAATAGCCGCTCCCAACTTGGTGCGGCTTAAACGGTTCAAAGACCAGAACAAATTGCAATAGGCACCTGAGGTGCGGGCATACTCTGGGCGCGATACTACTAACCAGACGCGAATGGCAGACCAAAGCCTAGATCCGAAACGATGGGTGAGCCCTTTCGGTTCGCTGCGTCATGGTTAACGAGATATGACCCTTTCATCCTCCTCAGGACTGATACCCACGTTATAAAAGGGCCAATGGGCCTATGAGTCAATTATCCACAGGCGCGCCTGCACGAAGTGTTTATTATTCGTTAGGCGGGTTCTCAGCGAACGTGGATAGTTAAGTAGCTGAAAAGCATAGAAAACTAGGCGCTTTCCCGCCCAGGGGAAGAAGCTACCAGACCTCCGTGTCGTGACAGTCGAACAAACTTAACATCGCTCAAATTCGACGAGGTGTGCCTGCGTGGTTGATTGCCGGCACGGGCACCTGGCCTGTGCATCAACGTATGTCCTTTGGAAAGTCCAAGGCGACTGGGCGCCGGAGCAATTGATTTAACGCTGGCACCGTCAGTCGTGTGGGCTTCCATTCCTTGCGTTCCCACCGCCGCCACGTTCCTTCATCTACGCCCGTGAGTGCAGCGATCTGACGGATCTCCATACCCCTGCGCCGCCGCTCGGCGAGCAGCGCCTCAGCAAGCGAACAAGGCTCACTCCAAGGCTCATATCCCAGGAACTCGATTAGGCGAGGGTATGCGCTCACGATCGGCTCTCGTGCATCAAGCTCCCACCACATCAGCGTCTTCTCATCGACCCCTAGCTGAGCCGCCGCATCGATACGGCGCAGACCCAACT
The DNA here is from genome assembly GCA_019264505.1 of Phenylobacterium sp. GTDB lineage: Bacteria > Pseudomonadota > Alphaproteobacteria > Caulobacterales > Caulobacteraceae > Phenylobacterium. The sequence continues at coordinate 975 of JAHUZY010000008.1, forward strand.
CACGACGCCGCCTTTGAAGGCACATGCCAAGGCTGTCGCCTGAGAGTGCCTCGTGCTCTGGCGTAGCAGCGGTAAGACGCACGGGGATGGGCACTCGCCAAAGTGCGACGCAACCATGCCGGTGCGGCGTCGGCGGGCCGGGCCGCGGCGCCTGCGGACGGGCGCCCCGCTGCCAGAGCGACTATCAGCGCAAGATCTCCGGGCCGATGATGGACCGCATGGACCTGGTGGTGGAGGTCCCCCCGGTCACGGCGGCCGACATGGCCCTGCCGCCGCCGGCCGCCGGCACGGCGGAGGCCGCCGCCCGGGTGGCCCAGGCGCGACAGATTCAGCTGGAGCGGGCCGCGACCGCAGGCGAGAGCGCCGCGCCGCTGAACGCCCAGGCCTCAGGCGAGCGGCTGGAGGCGATCGCCAATCTGGACGGCCCCGCCCGCGCCCTGCTGTCCAGGGCCGCGGAGGGGGCAGCCCTGACCGCTCGGGGCTGGACCCGCACCCTGCGGCTGGCGCGAACGATCGCCGATCTTGAGGGGGCGGAGTCGGTCCGGCGGGTGCATCTGGCCGAAGCCCTGATCTACCGCCGGGTTTCCGCCGAGGGGTCGAGCGTCCTGGCCGGTTGATCCCGGTGGATCCAGGCGCCTGCCGCCAGCGCGGCCAGGGTGAGATAGCTCCAGATCACCAGACCCCAGCGATAGGGCAGGGCCGGAACGCCCTCGTCCACCCCCATGGCCACATGGGTGACGATGCCGAGAAGCTGGAAGGCGGTGGCGAACAGCAGCCACAGGCGGTCGGTGGTGAGGGCGAGGAACACCAGATAGGCCAGGAAGAGGGCGTCGACCCCCAGAACGCCCCATTGCAGCCCGGCCAGATCACGGTCGTAGGCCAGGGGCGTCAGAAACCAGGCGGCCACATTGGCCACCGCCACCCGCTTTTCCGGGATCCCGCCCCGCCACAGCGCGGCGCCGGACACCAGGATCATGGCGATGAACCAGATCTGCTGCGGGAGGACGGCGAAATACAAGGCTGAGGTCCCCAGGTCGGTTCACGCCCGCCAGGGTGGCAGAGGCCGGCCCCCAATCATAGGCGCCGGCCTCAACAGGATGGGGCCGATCAGGCGGCGTTGGTCTCGCCAACTGCGCGCAGGGACGGCGCCCGGACGGGTTCGCCGGGCTTGGGCGCCCCGTCCCCATAGAGCACAGCGCCCAGGCCGATCTGCTTCTGGGCGATGCTCAGCTCCTTGTGGGCCTCAATGACCGCGCGGCGGGCCTCAGCCAGGGCGCTGATCGAGCGGCTGGTCCATTCGACGGCTTCCTGCCCGATCAGGGCTGAGAGGCCGGCCTGGGCCCGCAGGCCCGGCATGACGCCGGCCAGGGCGGCGGTCTTGGCCAGGGCGGCGTCGATGGCGGTTTCGGCCTCGAAGAGGCTGGCGGCGACCTGGTCGGCGTACATGCGGCGTTGCTTGAGCATGGGGTCTCTCCGTCCCGCCGGCTCTGCGCCGGGGGAATGTTGGGATGATATTCGGTTAGGTCGGTGGCGCTGGCGCGACGGGGGCGCGCCTCAGCGCCCCTCGGCGGTGGTCAGACCAGCGTGGACAAGGCCTGAAGCCCCGCCAGAACGCCCCCGAAGGCGAGGGCCGAACCGATGGCGATGGCGAGGATCAGACCGATCCGCGCGGCCGGGCCTAGGCCGCCGGTGCTGCCGTTTCGCCAGGATGGAAGTTCTCGTCCAGCAGCACCCAGGTGAGGCAGAGGATTTCCCGCATCACCATTTCCGGGGGCTTGAACGCCGCCAGCTTGCGGGTGGCCGACACCAGATGCG
>JAHUZY010000167.1 GCA_019264505.1 Phenylobacterium sp.
GCCGGGGTCCGGGCGCCGGAGGCCTGGGCCGCCCCGCCCCCCATCATCGGCGTGTCGATGGGTCCCGGCGAGACGGCGTTGACGCGGATATTGTCGCTGGCGAGCTGCAGCGCGGCTGAGCGGGTCAGGCTGAGCACGCCGGCCTTGGACAGGGCGTAGGACATCACCGGCCCGGAACCCACATAGCCCAGCACAGAGGCGGTGTTGATGATCGCCCCGCCGCCGCGGGCCTTCAGCGCCGGGACCTGGTGGTTGATGCAGCGGACCACGCCTTCCAGGTTCGTGGCCATGATGTCGTTGTGGACCGCCCAGTCGAACTCAGGACCCATCGCCCCAGCGCGCCCGGCGATCCCGGCATTGTTGAAGGCGATATCGAGTCCGCCGAAGGCCTGGACGCAGGCGGCGACTAGGGCGGCCACATCGGCCTCTGCCCGCACGTCCGCCCGACGGAAGAGCGCCTCGCCGCCGGCCGACCGGATCTCGGCCTGGACCTCCTGGCCCAAGCCCTCCCGGCGACCGCAGAACATCACCTTGGCCCCCTCCAGAGCGAAGGCCTTGGCGGTCGCCCGGCCGATGCCCGAGGTCGCCCCGGTGATCAGCACGACCTTGCCAGCGAACCGCCCCTGGGCCGCCAGGGTCGAGGCGGCCTGGGGCGGCGTCTTTAGATCCGCCGCGGCGGCCGATTGCGCGGCCAGGGCGGCCAGGCCCGCACCACCGGCGATCAGGGCGCGGCGGGAGGTGACAGTGTCAGACATGGGCGTTCCTCGGGGGCGAGGGCCTGCGAACCAGGCCTCATTCTGAGCCGATCATGAGCTACGGCCGGGCTTGGCCGCAACCTCGCCCGCCCTTGCGCCATTTTAAGTGCATGACGAAGCGCCCTTCACGCCCCGCCCTCGCCGCTCTCGGGCTCACCGCCAGCCTGCTGTCGGGCTGCCTGGTGGCCACGCCGGACGATATGCAGGTCCCAAGCCCGGATGGTCAGTACGTGCTGGAAGTGGCCTTCACCGGCGGCGGTCTGACCCTGCGAAGGGGTCTCGGCGCGGAGCTCGCCCTGCGCCACGCCAGCGGCGCCTCGACCGACCTGGCCAACCTCGGGGCCGTGCGGGGCCTGGAGATTGTCTGGAGCGGCCCACGCACCCTGCGCATCTGCGCCCAGGACGCCGAAGCGCCTCAGGACGGCCCGGTGACGGTGGAAACCCCGTCCGGGCCCGAGACCTTCTCCGTCAGCTACGCCTGCCCGGCGCGGTCTCCCCCAGAGGGCTTTGGCGGCTAGTCCACGGTCTCGACCGGCGGCAGGCGATAGGCGCCGTCCAGCAGTTCGGCCTTCGGAAGATAGGTCCGCATGAACAGGGCGAACGGCCCCTCCGGCGCCGGCAGCCAGTTGCTTTCCCGGTCCTCGCCTGGAGAGGCGCTGCCGATCCAGATGTCGAGGGAGCCGTCCTCGTTATAGGTCAGACCCTCGGTGCGATCGCCGATGGCGTAGCGGTCCAGCGGGTTGTCGGCGAAGAAGAACTGCCCCTCGTCGGTCGCCTCATAGAGGCTGAGGGACCAGAAGGAGTTCACAGGCGGCAGGCGGTCGGCCGGGAAATGCAGGCGGTAGGCCTTCAGGCCGTCATAGAGGGCGCGGGGCTGGTCGCCCCGGGCGCGCATATAGAGGGCCTCCACCGGCGGCAGGGCGGCCAGCCCGCCCAGGGCCACGGCGGCCCGGTAGTGATAGTTCTGGCCAAAGTCGCCGAGCGTCGCGCTGGGATAGGACCAGCCGTCGACGAACTGATCCCCGGTCACACCGCCCCGGCGCACGGCCACCCGAGCCTCAGCCAGGCCCGCCTCGATCTCAGCGGCCTCGTCGGCCGAGAACCGCCCGGCGTCGAAGCCCGCCTCCAGGCCGAGCGGCGCGATCTCATCGAGCAGGGCGCGATCGGTGACCGGCGGCGGATTGGCCGCCATCAGGGCTGACAGGGCGGCGAAGTACTCCTGCCACGGCGCGCTGCGCTTGACTGCCGGCGGGGGCGGCGGGGCCGCAGGGCCCTGAATCGACAGGCCCGACTGCACCTGCTGGGCGGCCTCCAGGTCGGCGGCGCTATAGACCACGATCCGCGCCAGGGCCCAGACGTGGTTGGTGGGCGCGCGCACCACATGGCGCCCTTCGGCGGCCGCATTGGGCCCGACCAGGGTGAAGGTCCCGCCATGGGGGCCGGTGGTCCGCGTCCCCAGTATGGCGAAGTTGTTGGAATAGGCGTCCATCAGGGCCAGGGAGAAATAGCGGTCCCCGGTGGCCGGCAGGCTCAGGGTCACCGGCCCCTGCGACAGGTCCAGCTGGGCCGAGGAATAGAGGGTGTCGTTGTTGGGCGTGGTCACCGCCCGGTGCTTGGGCGTGGCCAGATTGCGCACATGGCCGATGGTGTTCAGGCTCTGGCCGAAGGACAGGCCCCGGGCGCGTGTCGCGGCGATTTCGATCAGCGGCAGGCCATAGAGCCAGGCCTTCATCGCCGCGGTTTTCAGATCCGGTCCCGACATCACGCTCTCCCGACGCTGCCTAGGTTATCACTGATCTCTTATGAGCTTGGCCGGCGCCCTTGCGTCAAGTCTCCGGTTCGCCACCCGCCTCACGTTCGGCCTTCTGACGGGCGAGCTTGTCGAGAACCCGCCCACGCCCCCGCGACAAGGCGGTGACCACGCCGCGGAAGGTGCGCACCTCCTGGTCGCTGAAACTCGCCCGTCCTAGGGCCGAGCGCAGGTTTTGGATCATGGAGGGACGCTTCTCCGGCGGGTGGAAGAAGCCCGCGGCGTCCAGCTCGGCCTCCAGATGGCCATAGAGCCCCATCATCGCCGCATGGTCAGCGGGCTCGGGCCCGTCTCTGAACCGGGGCGGCGGACCTGCAGCTTGCGTCAACCGCCACTCATAGGCCGTGAGCGCCACAGCCTGGGCGAGGTTCAGGGAGTGGAAGCGCGGGTCCACCGGCACGGTGACCACCGCCTGACAGAGCGCCACATCAGCCGTCTCCAGCCCCGCCCGCTCGGCCCCGAACAGCAGGCCCACCT
>JAHUZY010000192.1 GCA_019264505.1 Phenylobacterium sp.
CTCGACAGGGATGCTCGCCACAGGGGCGAGCATGACGCGGTGGGGGTGGCCGCGGCCTGGAAAGAGCAGCGGCAGCGGGTGGACAGGGGTCCCTTAGCCGCCCGCCGGGTTTGATCTTCCGCTGCGCCTCTCACCGTGTTGGTATCTTCTGAAACCAAAGGGGGCGGGGATGACCATCCGGACGGCGCAATGTGCGTGTCGCGCCTGCGAAGTTGAGGTCGAGGGCGAACCGGTCAGCAGCGGCCTTTGCAGTTGCGACAACTGCAAACGGCGTACGGGCGCTCCGTTCGGTTGGTCCGTCTATTTCCACGATGAACAGGTCAGGAGGGTCGAAGGTCCGCTGACCGTCCTCGAAGGCCTGGGCAAGCGCTGGTTCTGCTCAACCTGCGGCTCGACCCTTTATTGGAAGTCCTTCGGGGGGTGGAGACCCGGCCAGACCGGTTTCGCCGGAGGCTGCTTCGCCGATCCGACACTGCCGTCTCCCACGATCGCGGTGCGCTGCACTCAGGGGATGCCGTGGACCGGCTACCCCGCTGGCTGCGCCCTGTTCTACGATATGCCCCCGAGCGCCTCACCTCCGGTATCGTAAGGATCCGGGGTGAAGGACGCACCTGGGCCTCTACACCGTTCGCTTGACCAGACCTGAGCGCCGGGCCTGAACCCGGGCGAGGGAGCGGGCCTTCACCTGGACGACGAGGCGGGGCCGTGGCTCCGGTCAGCTTACGGCGTCTCGGTTGTAAGTTTGTCGTCCACGGCGGCGGCTCCTGCGCTCCACCTAACCCCCGTCATTCTCGGCCTTGTGCCGAGAATCCCTCGCGACACTTGCGCCCGCCCTCGACAGGGATGCTCGCCACAGGGGCGAGCATGACGCGGTGGGGGTGGGCCGGCGAAAACCGGGGGCCCTCAGCCCTTCAGCTTCCCCGCATGAAAGGCCACGTGGTCGGCGATGAAGCTGGCCATGAAGAAGTAGGAGTGGTCGTAGCCGGCCTGGCGGCGCAGGGTCAGTTTCTGGCCGGCGGCGGCGCAGGCTGCCTCCAGCAGTTCGGGCTTGAGTTGTTCGACCAGGAAATTGTCGTCTAGGCCCTGATCCACCAGGATGTCGTCGAACCGCCCCTTGGCGGCGCCGGCCTCGATCAGGCGCGCGGCGTCATGGTCCGCCCAGGCGGCGCGGTCCTCGCCCAGATAGGCGACAAACGCCTTCTCCCCCCAGGGGCAGCGGGTGGGCGAGCAGATGGGGGCGAAGGCCGAGACCGAGCGGAAGATGTCCGGGTGACGTAGGGCGAGCGTCAGCGCGCCATGGCCGCCCATGGAGTGGCCGGAGACGCCGATCTTCGCCCGCGCGATGGGAAACTCGGCGACCACCGTCTCCAGCAGTTCGCCGGTGACATAGGTCTCCATCTGGAAGTGCGGCGTCCAGGGGCTTTGCGTCGCGTCCACATAGAAGCCTGCGCCTTGGCCCAAGTCATAGGCCGGATCGTCGGCCACGCCCTCGCCGCGCGGGCTGGTGTCGGGCGCCAGGATCGCCAGGCCGTGGGCGGCGGCCGCGCCATAGGCCCCGGCCTTGGTGGTGAAGTTGTCCTCGGTGCAGGTCAGGCCCGAGAGCCAGACCAACAGCGGGAACGGCCCCTCCCCCTCCGGCAGGAAGAGGGAAAACCGCATGGGCGTGCCGGTGACCGCGCTCTGATGGCGGAGATAGCGCAGGGTCCCGCCATGGACGCGATGCTGCTGGAGAACCTCGATGCTCATCGGCCGGCCTTAAAAGACCACGACGCTGCGGATGCTCTCGCCCGCATGCATCAGGTCGAAGGCCTTGTTGATGTCTTCGAGCGGCATGGTGTGGGTGATCATCGGGTCGATCTCGATCTTGCCGTTCATGTACCAATCGACGATGGTCGGCACGTCGGTGCGCCCGCGGGCCCCGCCAAAGGCCGTGCCCTTCCAGACCCGACCGGTGACCAGCTGGAACGGCCGCGTGGCGATCTCCTTGCCGGCCTCGGCCACGCCGATGATGATGCTCTCGCCCCAGCCGCGATGGCAGGCCTCCAGCGCCTGGCGCATCACCTGGACATTGCCGGTGCAGTCGAAGGTGTAGTCGGCGCCGCCGCCGGTCATCTCCACCAGGTGAGCGACCACGTCGCCGGAGATTTCCTTGGGATTGACGAAGTGGGTCATGCCGAACCGGCGGCCCCATTCTTCCCGGTCGGGATTGATGTCCACCCCGATGATCATCGAGGCGCCGACCATGCGCAGGCCCTGCAGGACGTTCAGACCGATGCCGCCGAGGCCGAACACCACCGCGTTGGCGCCCGGCTCCACCTTGGCGGTGTTGGTCACCGCGCCGACGCCGGTGGTGACGCCACAGCCGATGTAGCAGGCCTTGTCGAAGGGGGCGTCCGACCGGATCTTGGCGAGCGCGATCTCCGGCAGGACGGTGAAGTTCGAGAAGGTCGAGCAGCCCATATAGTGGTGGACCATCTGGCCTCGATAGGAGAACCGGCTGGTGCCGTCGGGCATGACGCCCTTGCCCTGGGTCCCGCGGATCGCCGTGCAGAGGTTGGTCTTGCGCGATAGGCAGCTTTTGCACTGGCGGCATTCGGGCGTGTAGAGCGGGATCACGTGATCGCCGGGCTTCAGGCTGGTGACGCCGGCGCCCACCTCAACCACCACGCCCGCCCCCTCATGCCCCAGGATCGAGGGGAAGACCCCTTCGGAATCCAGGCCGTCCAGGGTGTAGGCGTCGGTGTGGCAGATGCCCGTGGCCTTGATCTCCACCAGGACCTCGCCGGCCTTGGGCCCCTCCAGATCCAGTTCGACGATCTCCAACGGCTTCTTGGCTTCGAAGGCGACGGCGGCGCGGGTCTTCATGGCGGGGCTCCCTCAAGATGGACGGCCCGTGGTGGCGCCTTGAGCCCGCCGGATCAAGCATCAGCGGCGAGAAGTCGAACGGCCGGGCGTCTTCGGTGTTATGGTGACGCCACCATGGCGGGTGGAGCCTGCGCCCGCGAACGCCAAGGGAGAGATTGATGTCCGGCCGCGCGCCGAACGGGGTCGCACTGATGCGGGTCGCAGGACGGGTCCTGGCCGCCCTGGTCCTGCTGTTCGCCGGCCCTGGCCTCGCTGCTGCTCAGAGCCAGGAGGCCGAGCCGGCGCCCCTGGTCCTGGTCTTCGACCTGGACGGCGCGGTGGGTCCGGCCACGGCGGAGTATCTGCAGCGGGGCCTCGCCACGGCGGCCGAACGTCAGGCGAGCTTGGCGGTGATCCGCATGGACACGCCCGGCGGTCTGGACTCCTCCACCCGCGACATCATCGCCGACATCCTGGCCTCGCCCGTTCCGGTGGCGGTGTTCGTCACCCCGGCCGGCGCGCGAGCCGCCAGCGCCGGGACCTATATCCTCTATGCCAGCCACCTGGCGGCCATGACGCCCGGCGCTCACCTGGGGGCGGCGACGCCGGTGCAGATGGGCGGCGCCAATCCCCTGTCGCCCGCCCAGCCGGAGGGCGAGGACGGCGAACAAGCCCCGGCGTCCGGCGGCGACGCCATGACGGCCAAGGTCACCAATGATGCGGCCGCCTATATGCGGTCCCTGGCCAATCTGCAGGGTCGCAACGCCGCCTGGGGGGAGCTGGCGGTGCGCGAGGCCGCCACTCTGACGGCGGGCGAGGCAATGGACGCCGGGGTCATCGAGCTGCTCGCCCGGGACCTGGACGGCCTTCTGGCCCAGGCCGACGGGCGCACGGTGCGGCTGAACGGCGAGCCCGTGACCTTGCGGACCGCGGGCGCCCAGGTGGAGACCCTGTCGCCGGACTGGCGGGTCAGGGCGCTTGCCGTCATCACCAATCCCAACATCGCCTATCTGCTGCTGATGATTGGGGTCTATGGCCTGATCTTCGAGTTCATGTCGCCGGGCGCTGTGGGGCCTGGGGCGGTGGGCGCGGTCAGTCTGGTCCTTGGCCTGTTCGCGCTGAACATGCTGCCGGTGAACTATGCCGGCGGTGCGCTGATGCTGCTGGGCGTCGGACTGCTGGTGGCCGAGGCCTTCTCCCCGGGGTTTGGCCTGTTCGGGACCGCCGGAGCCGTCGGGCTGGCGCTCGGCTCGGTGCTGCTGTTCCGCGAAACCCCCGGCTTCAGGCTGTCGCCCTATGTGATCATCGCCACGGTGGGGGTAAGCGTCGCCTTCGTGGCCATCGCCCTGCGCGCTGCGGTCCGCGCGGCCAGGCGCGGGGTGACCACGGGAGCTGAATCCCTGCTCCACGCCAGGGGCGTGGTGCAGAGCTGGGCCGGCGGCGAAGGCTATGTCCACGCCCAGGGCGAGGACTGGCACGCCCGGTCCGCCGCCCCTCTCGTCCCTGGCCAGGCGGTGCATGTCGCCGGCCGGGACGGTCTCACCCTCATCGTCGAACCCGACAACCCCGCCTGAAGGCGGAGAAGGATCAAGCCCATGTTCGATATCGCCAGCTACGGCGCCTTAGCGATCTTCGTCGTCATCATCCTGCTGCAGGCGGTGAAGGTGATGCGGGAATATGAACGCGCCGTCGTCTTCACCCTCGGCCGCTTCACCGGCGTGAAGGGGCCAGGCCTGATCCTGCTGATCCCGATCGTGCAGCAGATGGTGAAGGTCGATCTGCGGACCATCGTGCTGGATGTCCCGAGCCAAGACCTGATCAGCCGGGACAACGTCTCGGTGAAGGTCTCGGCGGTGATCTATTTCCGGGTCATCGACGCCGACCGGGCGGTGATCCAGGTGGAGAACTACATGGACGCCACCAGCCAGCTGGCCCAGACCACCCTGCGCTCGGTGCTCGGCAAGCACGACCTGGACGACATGCTGGCCGAGCGGGACAAGCTGAACCAGGACATCCGCGCGATCCTCGACAGCCAGACCGAGGAATGGGGCATCAAGGTCGCCAATGTGGAGATCAAACACGTCGATATCGACGAGAGCATGATCCGCGCCATCGCCCGTCAGGCCGAGGCCGAGCGGAACCGCCGGGCCCGGGTCATCAACGCCGAGGGCGAGAAGCAGGCGGCCCACGCCGTGCTGGAGGCCGCCCAGACGCTCGCCACCATCCCCGAGGCCATGCAGCTGCGATACCTGAACACCCTGGCCGACATCGGGGCCGACAAGAACACCACCATCGTCTTCCCCATGCCCATGGAGATCGGCACGGCGCTGGCCAACATGGCCAAGCCCAAGGCCTGACCCGTCATTAGGCCGAGGCGACGATTCCCGCGTCGTGCAGGCGGGCGATCTCGCCAGCGTCCAGGCCAAGCCGTTCGGCCAGCACCTCCTCGGTGTGCTGGCCGCGCCGCGCGGCGGGGCGGGCCCGCGCCC
>JAHUZY010000291.1 GCA_019264505.1 Phenylobacterium sp.
CCCTGACGCCCGCCGCCCAGGCCGTGGCCGAACGGGCCGCCAGCGCCTTCCGGCCCACCGAGGCCGCCGCCCCGGTGGCCACCGCCGCGGCTGGCGTCTCGCCTGAAGCCCTGCAGACCGCTCAGCGGGCGCTTTCGCGCCTGGGCTATTATCAGGGCCCCACCGACGGGACTGCTTCTCCGGCCCTGCGCCTTGCGGTCGCCGCCTATCAGCGCGATCAAGGGCTGGCCGCCACCGGCGCCCTCGACCAGACGACGGTTTCGAAGCTCTCCGTCTTCACGCGTTGATCGGCCGGGGCGGGCCGACCGCTCGGACGCCGTCAGGCGTCCCCACATTTGCGAGGCGCTGAAGGCGTGGACATCTACCTGCCCATAGCAGAGGTCTCGGTGAACGCCGGGATTCTCGTGCTGCTCGGGGCGGTGGTGGGGTTCATCTCCGGCCTGTTCGGCATCGGCGGCGGCTTCCTGATGACGCCGATCCTCCTGTGGATGGGCATTCCGCCGGTGGTGGCCGTGGCCAGCGAGGCCAACCATGTGGCCGCTTCCTCAGCCTCCAGCGTCATCTCCTACAGCCGCAAGCGCCAGGTGGACTTCCGCATGGGCGGGGTGCTGGCCGCCGGCGGCGCTGTGGGCGCCCTGCTGGGGGTGGAGGTGTTCCGCTGGCTACGGCTGATGGGGCAGGCCGACCTGGTGGTCTCGCTCTCCTACCTGATCTTTCTGGGCCTGATCGGCGGGCTGATGCTGGTGGAGTCGGTGGGCTCGGTGCTGCGCCAGCGCCGCGGCCAGCCGCCGGCCAAGCGCCGGGACCGGCGGCCTGTCTGGCTCTATGGCCTGCCGTTCAAGGTCAGATTCCCCCGCTCCAGGCTCTATATCAGCGTCATTCCGCCCATCATTCTGGGGGTTTTCGTCGGTATTCTCTCGGCCATCATGGGGGTCGGCGGCGGCTTCATCCTGGTCCCGGCCATGGTCTACATCCTGCGCATGCCGGCCGGGGTGGTGGTGGGCACCAGCCTGTTCCAGATCATCATCACCACGTCGCTCGCCAGCATCCTGCAGGCCGGCCGCAACCAGTCGGTGGACATCGTCCTGGCGACCCTGCTGCTGCTGGGCGGTGTGCTGGGCGCCCAGTTCGGGGCCAGGGCCTCGTCGCGCTTCCGGGCCGAGGAGCTGCGCGCCCTGCTGGGCCTCATCGTGCTGATCATGGGTCTGCAGATGGGGCTGGTGCTGTTCATCACCCCGGAGGATCCGTTCATCCTGGTGGGGAGCGGCAAGTAATGGTCACCCCCGCCCTGCCGCCGCCGGCCATCGTCGCGCCCGAGCCCGGCCCCACCGTCTCAGCCGCCCTGACCGACGCCAATGTGCGGGTGACCTCGGCCTTTTCCGGGGCCCAGATCGTCCTCTATGGGGCGGTGTTCGATCCGGAGACGCGGCCGTCGGACGTGGTGGTCATCGTTCGCGGGCCCGACCAGCCGATACGCATCGCGCGCAAGGTCCGGGTGGCCGGCCTGTGGGTCAATTCCCGCCCTGTGGTGTTCGAGGGCGCGCCGGGCTTCTACATGGCCGCCTCCTCGCGGCCGCTCACCGAGATCGCCAGCTTCTCCACCCTGCGAAGGCTGGGCGCCGGCATCGACCATCTGCCGATGAACGCGCCCGAGGAAGAGCGGATCGAGACCCGCTACGGGGTGCGCGACGTGGTGGTCAGCCGCCTGGGCGGCGACTATCTCGAATGGCGTCGGGCGGTGATCCGCCTGAAGGAGAAGGCCAGTCTCTACGCCACCGACCACGAGGGGGTGCGGTTTGTGGACCGGGGCCTGTTCCGCGCCGAGATCGACCTGCCGACCTCGGCCCCCATCGGCGAATATCAGACAGAGATCATTCTGTTTCAGGATGGCGAACCGGTCTCGAGGCGAGCGCGCACCATCACCGTGGAGAAGGCGGGGCTGGAGCGCTGGCTCTTCCTGTTCGCCAATGAGCGGCCATGGATGTACGGCATTGTCTCGGTGCTGATCGCCCTGACCTCCGGCTGGCTGGCCTCGGTGGTCTTCCGCCGACGCTGAGCCCTGTTAGTCGCTCGTCAGCGAGCGCCAGCCCACCGCATGCACCCGGTCGCGGCCCAGCGCCCCGGCCAGGGGCGGACGGGCGAACAGGCCGGCAAAGGCCGCGTCCTTCAGGTTCAGTCCCCCGGCATAGGCCCCGAAGGCCGGCAGGATCATCCGCGTTCCGTCCGTGGCGAAGCAGCGCCTTCGCACTGTGCCTCGACCGGAGCTGACCCGCGCGCAGGGGTGCAGGTGGCCCGACAGTTCACCGGGCTGTTCCCCGGGCTCGGGCTCATGGCGCAGGACGAGGCCGCCCAGGGTCATGGTCTCGACCACCTGGCCCGGCAGGCGGCGGGGGCCATCGGCGTCGTGATTGCCCACCAGCCAAATCAGAGTGCGCCCCTGCGCCAGCGCCACCAGCCGTGCGGCGTCGTCGGATGAGAGGCGGTCCTCGGCCCGGCCGTCGTGGAAGCTGTCGCCGAGGAAGATCACCACCCGTGGCTCCAGCGCCGCCACCTCGGCCTCCAGGCGATCCAGGGTGTCGCGGGTGTCATAGGGGGGCAGGAACTGGCCCCGCATGCCATAGGCCGAGCCCTTTTCGAAGTGCAGGTCGGCGACGATCAGGGCCTGATGGGCGAGATCCAGCAGGGCGCCGGAGGCCCGCATGCGCAGGGCCGCGCCCATGATCTCCATCTCCAGCCCGCCGCAGGGACTCTGGGCGAAGGCGTAGGGGGCGGGGTCGGACTTGCGGGCGAGGGCGGTCATGAACTGGCTTCGGCGATCAGGTCTTCGGCGGCTTCGGCCAGGATCATCTCGCCGGCCGCGCCGGGCACCCGCTCCTTGCCGATCTCCAGCAGCATGGGGACCGAAAAGGGCGAGAGGTGGTCGAGAACGGCGTGGCGAATCTTGCCCTGGATACGGGCCAGCATATGGCCCACCCGGGCCACGTCGATAAGGCCCGTGGCCGCATCCTCCCGGGCGCAGCGCAACAACAGGTGGTCGGGCTCGTGCCGGCGCAGGACGTCATAGACCAGGTCCGCCGAAAAGGTGACCTGGCGCCCGGACTTCTCGGCGCCGGGGAACCGCCGCTCGATCAGGCCAGCCAGGATGGCGCAGCCCTTGAAGGAGCGCTTCATCATGTAGCTCTCGGCCAGCCAGTCTTCGAGGTCGTCGCCCAGCATGTCCTGGTGGAACAGGGCGTCGAGATCGACCCCGTCCATGGGATTGAGGGACCAGACGGCGAGCGCGTAGTCGTTGCAGACAAAGCCCAGGGGGGCCGCCCCCATCCGCTCCAGCCGCCTTGTCATCAGCATGGCCAGCGTCGTGTGGGCCAGGCGGCCCTCGAAGGGGTAGCAGACCATGAAATGGCGTTTGCCCCGGGGAAAGGTCTCCACGAGCATCTCGTCCTCGGCCGGGATCAGCGAACGGTCCCGCTGCAACTCCAGCCATTCGCGCACGTCGGCCGGCAGCACCGACCAGTGGCTCTGGTCAAACATCAGCTCGCGCACCCGCTTGGCCAGGAAGGTCGACAGCGCGAACTTCGACCCGCCCCAGGACGGTAGCTTGGGATCGCTGGCCGGCGCCGGCGTGACCAGCACGTCCAGGGCCGTCACCCCCACCAGCCGCCAGACCTGGCCGGCGAAGATGAAGGTGTCGCCCGGCTCCAGGGCCTCCAGATAGCCCTCCTCGACCTCACCCACCTTGCGGCCGGCGCGGCCCCCGCGGCCGGCGATTCGGACGCTCAGCACTGCGGGCGAGAGGATGGCCCCGACGTTCAGCCGGTGGCGCAGGATGGTGTCGGCGTTGCGGGCGCGCCAGAGGCCGTCCTGACCCTTCACGATCCGTCGGAACCGGTCATAGGCCCGCAGCGCATAGCCGCCAGTGGAGACGAAATCGACCACCTGCTCGAAGTCCTCCCAGGCCAGCGCCCGATAGGGTCCGGAGGTGCGGATCTCTTCATAGAGGGCCAGGGCGTCGAAGGGCTCGGAGCAGGCGCAGCCCATGACGTGCTGGGCCAGGATATCCAGGGCGCCGACCCGCGGCGGGTCGCCGTCGAAGCGGTTCTCGGCGATGGCCTCGCGGGCGGCCTGGCACTCCAGCATCTCGAAGCGGTTGGCCGGAACGAAGAGGGCGCGGCTGGCCTCGTCCATCCGGTGGTTGGCCCGGCCTATCCGCTGCACCATGCGCGAGGCGCCCTTGGGGGAGGCGAGCTGGATGACGAGGTCGACGTCCCCCCAGTCGATGCCGAGATCGAGGGTGGAGGTGCAGACCACGGCCCTAAGCTCCCCCCGGGCCATGGCCGCCTCCACGCGGCGGCGCTGCTCGGCGGCGAGCGAGCCGTGATGCAGGGCGATGGGCAGGGCGTCCTCGTTCAGCCGCCACAGCTCCTGGAAGGCGAACTCGGCCTGGAAGCGGGTGTTGACGAAAACCAGCGCCGTCCTGGCCTTCTTGATGACCTCATAGACCTCGGCCATGGCGTGCTGCGCTGTGTGGCCGGCCCAGGGCACGCGTCCTTCGGACAGCAGCACCTCGACGATCGGCGGCGTCCCGGCCGGCCCCAGCACCAGATCGACCGCCGGCGGAGCGTCCTCGCCCGCGTGAAAACCCATCCAGCGGCGGATGACGTCGGGATCATCCACCGTCGCCGACAGGCCCACCCGCCGCAGGTTGGGGCTGAAGGTCTGCAGCCGGGCGATGTCCAGGGCCAGCAGGTCGCCCCGCTTGGTGGAATGCAGGGTGTGGATCTCATCGAGGATGATGCAGGACAGGTCCTCGAAATAGGCCCGCGCCCCTTCCCAGGCGCAGAACAGGGCCAGCTGTTCCGGCGTGGTCAGCAGGATGTCCGGCGGCTTGACCCGCTGGCGCTGGCGCCGGGCCGCGCCCGTGTCGCCGGTGCGGGATTCTGCGATGATGGACAGGCCCATCTCGCGGATCGGCGTGGCCAGATTGCGCTCCACATCCACCGCGAGGGCCTTCAGCGGCGAGATGTAGAGGGTGTGGATTCCCCGCGGCGTATTGGCCGGCGGCCGCTGCGCAAGCTCGATCAGGCTGGGCAGGAAGCCGGCCAGCGTCTTGCCCCCGCCGGTCGGCGCGATCAGCAGGGCGTCGCGCCCGGCCCGCGCCCGGGCCACCATCGCAAGCTGGTGGGCCCGCGGCGCCCAGCCACGCGTGGCGAACCAGTCGGCGAAGGCGGCCGGCAACAGGTCTGCGGGGAGGGCGGCGTCTTCAGCCATAGACCTGTCTCATAACATGTTCCCGTTCCGTTTCACGGCAAATCCCGCTAGGAGTCGCAGCCGTGAACGCGCTCGCCCCCGCCCTCGATCTGGCGCCTGCCCTGGTGGTCCTGCCGGGACCCCGCGCCGGCGCGGCCGACGCCGAGCGGGCGGAGGTGCTGCGCGCCCCTGACGCCCGGGACCTGTTCGAGCGCGGCCCGGTCCTGGTGGCTCATGCGGCCATGACCGCAAGGCGACTGGCCCTGCATCCGCCGCAGCGGAGCCCCCGCACCTTCGATGCGCTCGAGCTGTTCGCCTTCGTGCGGCCGGCCAAGTTCTGCGCGCCCTCGGCCGCGGGTCTCGCCCAGACGCTGGGCCTGCCCGAGCCCAAGGGGGCGCCGGCCCAGGCCCGCGCCCTGCGCCAGGCCTGTCTGCTGCTGCTGGAGGAACTGGCCCGCACGCCGCAGCCCAGTCGCGAGGAGGCGCTCGCCCAGGCCGAGACCCTGGCCCGGGGCGGCTGGGCCTGGGGGGCCGCCGTGATTGGCGCCCTCCGCTCAGCCCCGGTGGGCAACGCCTTTCGCGGTTCGGGCCTCGATGTCTGGAGCCGCATCCCGGAGTGGGAGGATCAGGCGCCCCCTGGCGAGGCGGGCTCGCGCCCCATCGCCGGGCCTGAGGCCGCCCAGCGCCTGTCGGAGCTGTTGCACCGGGCGGGCCTGGATGAAGCCCGGCCGTCCCAGGCGGAATTCGCATCCGAGGCCTCCTACGCCTTCCAGCCCCGGGACAAGGAGGGGGAGCCGCGCATGATGCTGGCCGAGGCCGGCACCGGCATCGGCAAGACCATGGGCTACCTGGCGCCCGCCTCCCTGTGGGCCGAGGCCAATGGGCCGGCGGTCTGGGTCTCGACCTATACTCGCGCCCTGCAGCGGCAGATCGAGCGCGAGAGCCACGCCATCTATCCCGACGAGAAGACCCGCGCCCGCAAGGCCGTGGTCCGAAAAGGTCGGGAAAACTATCTCTGCCTCTTGAACCTGCAGGATGCGGTCAACGCCGCCCAGCTGGGCAATGGCGATCTGGTGGGCCTGACCCTGGCCGCCCGCTGGGCTCGGGCGAGCCGGGACGGGGACATGACCGGCGGCGACTTCCCCGCCTGGCTGCCGACCCTGTTTGGCCTGCCCACGCCGATGCAGGCCTCCGCGGCCAATCTGGTGGACCGCCGCGGCGAGTGCGTGCACGCCGGCTGCCAGCACTACCAGACCTGCTTTGTGGAAAAGGCCATCCGCGGCTCGCGCCGCGCCGACCTGGTCATCGCCAACCATGCGCTGGTCCTGACCCAGGCGGCCTTCGACGGCGCGCGCGCCGCGCGGGGCTCCAAGGCCGACAGCGAGACCGCGCATCTGAAGCGCCTGGTGTTCGATGAGGGCCACCACCTGTTCGAGGCCGCCGACAGCGCCTTCTCCGCCGCCATTTCCGGGGCCGAATCCGCCGAGCTGCGCCGCTGGCTGCGGGGGCCTGAGGGTCGCGGCCGCCGGGGGCGGGGGCGGGAGGCCCGGCTGATGGACGTGCTGGGCGACGCCGACGAGGCCAAGCGCGCCCTGCTGGCCGCCCTGCACGCCGCCGCCGCCTTGCCCGGCGAAGGCTGGTCCGGCCGCATCGCGCCGGCCACCGGCGAGGTAAACCCCATCGGCGCCATCGAGGCCTTCCTGGTCGCCGTGCTTGAGCAGTTGCGCGCCCGGGCCGCCCCGTCGGAGGTGGGCATGGAGTGCGCCGCGCGCCCGGCGCTGGATCTGGTGCGCGACACCGCCCGGGAGGCGGCGGCGGCTCTGGCCCGCATCGAGGCGCCCCTGCTGGCGCTCGCCCGTCACCTGGAGGACCTGTTGGACGCCGAGGCCGCGACGCTGGGGCCCAGCGAACGGGCGCGGATCGAAGGGGCGCTGCGGGGCCTCGACCGGCGGGCGCGGATGACCCTGCCGGCCTGGCGCTCCATGCTGCGGGCCATCGACGAGGACGCCGAGGATGATCCGGACTTCGTCGACTGGTTCGACGCCACCTTCCTCTATGGCCGGGTGGTGGACGCCGCCTGTCGCCGGCACTGGGTCGATCCCACCGAGCCCCTGACCAACGCCGTCATCGCGCCGGCCCACGGGGTGCTGGTGACCAGCGCCACCCTGGCCGATCCAGGTCTCGATGATCCCTTTGCGCTGGCCGAGATGCGCACCGGCGCGGCCCGGCTGCCCGACCGGCCCAAGACCCTGAAGCTCGCCTCGCCCTTCGACTACGCCGCCAACGCCCGGGCCTTCGTGGTCACCGATGTGGGCAAGGAGGATCCCCGCCAGGTGGCCGCGGCCATGCGCGAGCTGTTCCTGGCGGCGGGCGGCGGCGGCCTTGGCCTGTTCACCGCCATCCGCCGTCTGCGCGCCGTTCATGAGCGCATCGCCGCCCCCCTGGCCGACAAGGGCCTGGCCCTCTACGCCCAGCATGTGGACGCGCTGGAGGTCGGCGCCCTGGTGGACATCTTCCGCGCCGAGGAAGATGCCTGCCTGCTCGGCACCGACGCGGTCCGGGACGGCGTCGACGTGCCGGGCCGCTCCCTTCGCCTGCTGGTCTTCGACCGGGTGCCGTGGCCGCGTCCGGACATCCTGCATAAGGCCCGCCGGGTCCGCTTCGGCGGCAAGGGTTATGACGACTCCATCGCCCGGGGCCGCATCGCCCAGGCCTTTGGCCGCCTGATCCGCCGGGCCGACGACAAGGGCGTCTTCGTCATGCTGGACGCCGCAGCCCCCACCCGCCTGTTCTCCAGCCTGCCCCCCGGCGTGGAGATCCAGCGCATGGGCCTGGTGGAGGCCATCGAGGCCACGGCTGAATTCTTGAAGGCGGACGCACCGGGAGGGTGAACCGCAAGGGCGCGTAGGCCCTGTCACCCATTATCCGTCATGGCCCGGCTTGACCGGGCCATACATGCACACCGGCGAACGGCTGTGTTCATGGGCCCCCGGATCAAGTCCGGGGG
>JAHUZY010000332.1 GCA_019264505.1 Phenylobacterium sp.
CTCGTGAGTCAGTCAGGCGTCGACAGGCGAAGCCGGATGTCCACCCGGCGGCGCATGGGCCGATCAACGCCGTCCGGCCGCACCGCGTTCAGCTGTCCAGCCGCCTGTGTGTCAAAGGCCGCCTCAGGCAGGCCGGCCTCGGCCAGGGCCTGGGCCACCGTGGCGGCGCGGGCCTGCGACAGGGCCAGGTTCGGCTCAGGCGCGCCGGTGGCGTCGGCCAGGCCCAGGACATCCACCCTGTCGACCGTGCAACCGGCCGCCTGCTGCGCTGTCGCGGCGATCAGCCCGCGGGCCTCAGGCCCCAAGTCCGCCGAGTCGGGTTCAAAATAGATCTCGGCGGAGACCAGATCGCAACGGGAGTCCCGCGTCAGACTCTCCCGCCAGGTCTGGCAGCCACTCAGCGCGAGTATCCCCGCCATGCAGACGCTCGCTGTAACCGCAGATTTCGTTGTCAGTTTCATTCCCAGCACCCCTCAGTTCGCCCCCGGCTCTCAAGACCAGGGCGCGCAAAAAGGGGCGGCCAGCATGCTGACCGCCCCTGAAATCAGTTTTCCTTACCGCGCCTGTCAGTAGCGAGGCTGGCCATCTTCCCAGTAATAGCGCTGGCTGGCGGAGTCGTAGAAGTAGTAGCGACCCGCACGCTCATCATAGTACTGGCGGCGATTGGGAACATTGGCGCCGCAGCCACCGTCTTCACGACAACCCTTGTAGGCGCCCGCCGCACCACCGGCGACGGCGCCGATGGCGGCGCCCGTCGCGGCGCTGCCTGAGCCGACATTGTTGCCAATGACTGCGCCGGCCAGAGCGCCGAGGGCCGCGCCGCCGGCGGCGTTACGTTCCACCGTGCCGGTGGAGGTGCAGGCCGCGGCCAGGAGGCCCGCGCCCGCGACAGCAATAAGAGACTTCATCATTTCCAGGCTCTCCTTGAGCTTGTGCCGACAATCAAACGCCCCCCGCCGAGTCGGGTTCCCGTCCCAGCTGCCCCTCAGACTCCGCCGCGCCGCCGCTGAGGGAACCGCCATCGCGTATCCCCGTTAGCTTGGCCGCAGAGATCATGATGGAGCGCCCCAAATGTGGCCGCGATTTGGAAGACCCCGCCACGATGGCGCGCCGCTGAATGTGGCGCCTCCCGCCGCCCCCCTGGCTGTCGATCCGCGGGAGGTGGAGCGCGCCTATGAACAGGGGCTCGCAGAGGGGCGCAGGGCGGAGCGTCGCCGTCGCAGTCACCCCATACGCAATCTGATGATCGGCCTTGTGGCCCTGGCTGGCGGCGTCATGCTCGGGGTGGCGGCCTGGCACGGGTCGTTTGGCAAGGGGGGCGAGGTGGTGGATCAGAAGCTAGCGGTGGCCGCAGACCGCGCCGAGCCGACCTTCCGGGCCGCGGCCGGGGAAGCTGAAGCCGTCCTCAGCGGCGCCGGACGGGAGCTGCCGTCTGGCGAAGGCGCCGGCGAGCCGGCCGAGCCCAGCGCACCCGACCTTAGCGAACAAGCGCTTTAGGCCGCGACCGTGATCGAGGGCGTCCGCAAGATCGAAGTGGTTCTGAATCTGGCTTCCGGCAGCGTTTCGGCTGACGCGCCACAGCAGGCTGAGGAAATCCTGGCCCAGTACGGGGTGAGCGCGCGGGTCTGCGCCTCATCCTCAGGCGACTTGGAGCAGTGCCTCCGGGCCGCCCTGGACGCAGGTCCCGACCTGCTGGCGGTGGTCGCCGGCGACGGCACAGCCCGCAGCGCCGCAGAGATGTGCGGTCCTGATGGCCCCCTGTTCGCGCCCCTGGCGGGGGGCACCATGAACATGCTGCCGCACGCCATCTATGGCGCAAGGCCCTGGCAGGAGGCGCTGGTCGACATTCTTGACAGCGGGGTCGAACGTCCCCTGGCGGGCGGGACGGTGGATGGGAAGCTGTTCCTCGTGGCCGCCATCCTCGGCGCGCCGGCCCTCTGGGCGCCGGCCCGGGAAGCCATGCGCGAGGGCAAGGCCCGTCTCGCCCTGGAGCGGGCGCGCACCGCCTGGTCGCGAGCCTTCTCCAGCCGGCTGCGCTACGTCATCGGCGATGGCCCGAAGGAAAAGGGCGAGGCGGTGATCTTCATGTGCCCCACCGCCAGCCGTCGTCTGTCGGATGACGAGCAGGCCCTGGAGGCGGCGGGACTTGACCTGAACGGCGCCATGGAGGCGTTCAGGCTCGGGCTGCACGCTGCGGTGGGCGACTGGCGCGACGACCCTGCGGTCGATCTCGGACTTTGCCGCGAGGCCCGCGTCTGGGCGCCTCGGGGAATACCGGCCCTGCTGGATGGCGAGAGCGTCCAGCTGGGCGCCTTCGCTCAGGTGGCATTCGTGCGCCATGTGGCCCGGGTGCTGGCGCCACGCGATGAGCCGGCGGGCGCCGAGGGGGAGATCCTGGACGCCGCCGTCAACCCGGCGGCCGCATGATCCGCATCGCCCAGCTTTCGGACATCCACTTCGGCGACGAGAACCTGCCGGCCGTCGAGGCGGCGACGACGCTCCTGCAGGAGACGCCCCCTGATCTCGTCCTGATCACCGGCGACATCACCCGCTTTGCAGAGGTCGGAGAGCTCGAGGCCGCACGGGCCTGGCTCGAGCGGCTGCCACGGCCATGGCTGGTCACGCCTGGCAATCACGACGCGCCCTATCTGGCCTGGCACGAGCGGATCTTTACGCCCTTCGCCCGGTTCGAGCGGATCATCGGTCCGGCCTGGAGCCAGTCCCACCTGGATGAACAGGTGGCCGTGGCCGGCGTGAACACCGCCCGGGGCGCCCAGTGGCGTCTGAACTGGTCGAAGGGCCAGATTTCCCGCGACCAGGTGCGCACCGCCGTCAGCTTCCTGGACGCCGCCCCTGCGAACCGTCTGCGGCTGGTGGCGCTGCATCATACGCTTACCGAAATGATCGCTGGCCCTATGACCGCCAAGGTCTGGGGCGGGGTCGACGCCGCCCGGGCCTTCAGCGAAGCCCGCGTGGACCTCGTTCTGTCAGGCCACGTGCACGCGCCGTTCGCCCTGCCTTACCCGTTCGCCGATGAACGCACCTATGCGGTGGGATGTGGCACCCTGTCGGTCCGAGAGCGCGGCGTCCCCGCCAGCTTCAACATGATCGAGGCCGACGATGAGGCCATCCGGATCAAGGCCCTGACCTGGTCGGGCAGCCAGTTCGAAGCCCATCGGACCTGGTCGCTGGATCGCCGGCTCTAGCGGAGCCTCGACCCGCGCCCGCCCCTCCGACACGAAAAATCCCGCACCTTTCGGGCGCGGGATTTCAACGTGGCTGACTATTTCGAGCCAGACCGGCTCCCAATCAGGCGGCCGGGACGGGGTGGCGCCAGGCCTGACCCTTGCCGCGGGCGGCGTCGTACTGGGCGGCGGCGAAGGTCCAATGGGGCAGGTTATCGAACCAGGCTTCCACGAAGGCCTTCCGATCATTCTGGTGGTCCAGATAGTAGGCGTGCTCCCAGACGTCGCAGGTCAGCAGCGGCGTCAGGCCCTGATGGGTCAACAGGTCGTCGGCGTCGTGAGTCGACAGCACCTTCAGCTTGTCGCCCTCGGCGGCCAGCCAGCCCCAGCCCGAGGCGAAATGGTTCACCGACTCGGTGACGAAGGCTTCCTTCAGCTTGTCCAGGCCGCCGAAGTCCCGGTCGATGGCCGCCGCCAGGTCGCCCTGCGGCTGCTGCTTCTCGCCGATCATGCAGGTCCAGAAGAAGGTGTGATTGTAGGTCTGGGCGGCGTTGTTGAAGAGCTTCTTCTTGGCCGGATCGCCCGCGGCGGCCTTGACCACCTCTTCCAGGCTCGCCGGGGTCTCGCCCGAGGCCTTCAGCAGGTCGTTGAGCGTGTCCACATACTTGGCGTGATGCTTGTCGTGGTGAAACCGCATCGTTTCGGCGGAGATCACCGGGGACAGGGCGTCATAGGCGTAGGGAAGGTCCGGAAGCTTGAACATCATAGGTCCTCAGGCAGGCTGATACGAAAAAGGGACGCGCCCGATCAGGGGCGCGCCGTGAGGGATCGGAGCCGGTCCGTCTCCGGCGCGAGCCTGCAGCTCTGAGCGAGACAGGCTGCGCCGGAGTAACCGGGCTTAGTGACGTCCTGAGGACCGGCCCGCGAGGTAGGCGCTGAGGGCGGTGGCGATCACCTTGGGATTCTTCACCGCCAGGACGCCGGCCGCCAGGGTCGCCAGAAGCGCAGCGCCCCCCGCGGCCATGGGATGCTGACGGGCCAGATCAAAGGCCCGGGCCGCCAGGCTGTCGTCCTGCTGCAGGGCAGGCGGCAGGGAGGGACCCTTGCCACGAACCGCAAGCACGGCGCCGCCCAGGATCAGGACGCAGACCAGGGCGAGCACCGCCGCCGCGCCTGCCGCGCCAATAAGCGGCGTAAGCACGGCGAACAGGGCGAAACCGGCCGCCGCGACGCCCATGAGCGTCAGGGCGGTCAGGG
>JAHUZY010000334.1 GCA_019264505.1 Phenylobacterium sp.
CCCCCCGCCCCCGGGAGGAAAGCCATGTGAGCGAGCTGCACGCCCTGCTGGACGGCGGGATCATTCCCGCCGCCATCGCCGGCGCGCCCGAGCCCTCAGGGCAGCCGTGACACCGTCTCCAGGACCACCGAGGTCGGCGGCCGGGTGCGGTAGCCCTCCTCGGCCAGGCTGGCCTGCACCACGCCGTCACGGGACAGGATGAAGATGGCCGGCTGCGGCACGCCGTGGGCCATGTGGCCGGCGGGATACTGCGGGTCGCGGATGCCGAAGGCGTCAATGGTCGCGGACTTGGGGTCCGACAGCAGGGGATAGCCGATGTCCCGCCGGGCGGCGAACTGGGCCAGCACCTCGGGGCTGTCATAGGACAGCGCCGCCAGGCCATAGCCCTTGGCCTTCAGCGCGTCTTGCGCCCCCCGCAGGTCGATCAGCTGGGCCTGGCAGAAGGGGCACCAGCGGGCCGAACGCACGAAGACCAGCACGAGGCCCCGTGGACCTGACAGCTGTTGAAGGGCCACAGGGCGGCCGGCCGCATCGGTGGCGACCAGGGCGGGGGCCTTGGCGCCCACCGCCGGCCCTATGGCGATCGGCGCGGCCAGAGCGGCGGCGGGGGTCAGGATGACGGCGGCGATGGCGGCCAGGGCGAAGACAAGCGGTCTCATGGGGCGTCCCTCAAGGGTTTAGCTGAGACTTCGCCCCGCCCTAGGCGGAGGTTACAGGGACCCCTCAGCCCTTGAGCAGGGTCAGGCAGCGCCCCACTGCCTGGCCATTGGCCTCGGCGGTCTTGAGCTTCAGCTTCCCGCCCATGACCAGGCCGCGCAGATGGCTGCGCATCAGCTTCTCGATGTCGGAGTCCGGCTTCACATGGGGGGCGACGGTCTTGTGCATCAGCTTGCCCTCGGGCGAGAGGGCGGCGGCGCACTTGTCGGCGGCCGGATTGGCCAGGGCCGGGGCGGCGCTGAGGCTGGCGACCGCCAGGGTGGCGGCCATCACGGCGCGGAATGAGGTGCGGGGCATCGGGAGATCCTTGGCGGGGCGGGAGGGCGATTATGGCGCCCACGCTGCCAAAGGTTCTGGGCGCAATCAAGGCGCTAACCGACCGGCGTGATCCGAACCGAAATCTCCATGGCCGGCGCGTCCTGCGCCGATCCGGCGAAGCTGCCGACCACCGGCATGATCTGGCCGTTGGCCCGGCCCACCGCCAGGGGAATGAGGCCGGCCGCGCCGATCTTGTTGTGGGTCGGGTCGAAGGTGATCCAGCCGGCGCCGGGCAGATAGACCTCGGCCCAGGCGTGGGTGGTGTCGGCCTGGCGATCGATCTGGTCGGGGTCGAACAGGTAGCCGCTGACCGCCCGGGCGCCGAAGCCCAGTTGCCGGGCCGCCTCGATGAACAGGGCCGCCAGATCCCGGCAGGAGCCGCTGGCCAGGCGCAGGGTCTCGCCGGCGCTCTGCACCCCCTCTTCGTCCCGCACCCGGTAGGCCGCCGCCCCCAGGACGCCGGCGTTGAGATCCTTGAGCAGGGACAGAGTGTCGGTCTGCGGACCCGCCACAAAGCCGTGGGCCCAGCGGGCGACCTCGGGATCGGGCGCAGGCCAGCGCAGGGCGCCCAGGTCGGTGGCCTCGTCCTCGCCATAGGCGAAGGGATAGGTCTGGGCGGCCGGGGAGATCGGAAACACCGGCCAGGCCGGGGCCTGGGAGGCGACGGTCAGCCGGCTTTCGATGATCAGGGTCTGGGCCGCCTCAGGAAAGCTCGCCACGGCGCAGAGATTGCCCGACACGTCCTGGCTCCAGACCAGGTCGGCGGCGGGCGCGCAGGTGAGCTGGAAGTGCAGGACCCGGAGGTCGTGGCTGTCGCGGGGCCGCAGCATCAGCCGGTGCGGATGCAGGGTGACGGGCCGGGCGAACCGGTAGGTGGTCTGGTGGACGATCTCGAAGGTCGAGGGCGCCACGCCGGCCGCGGCCTGGCTCAGCGCTTGGCGGGCCGGGCGCCGGCCTGGTCCAGGAAGGAGCGCGGGGCGGCTTCCGGCTTGGCGGCGGCGGCCTGCTTGGGCTTGCGGACTTCCTTGTTGGACTTTTTCTGGCCCTTGGCCATGGCGGTCTCCGGGGCGGCGGGCGCCGCCATGTGGGAATGGGTGAGGCTCAGAGAAGGTTCATCGTGAGCCGCCGATGAGGGCCGGAGATGAGGCCCGGGGCCTCAGCGCGGCCGCAGGCCGAGCAGGGAGAAGGCCAGGGGGGCCAGGATGGCGCTGACAACGCAGAGCGCCGACACAATGAGCAGGGGGGACATGGAGAACCTAGGTTGCGCCGCATCGGAGGGGATCGACCGCTTGAGACGCGGCTCACGCCCGATGACGCCGACTCTAGATGGGGTGGCGGACGGGAAATAGCCAGGGGCCGTCGAGACGACTTGGCTTGAGCGCGCTTCCGTGGTCCCAAGGCCACAGCATGGCCCCACCCTCAAAACCCCCTGAACCGCCCGGCGGCCCGTCTGGCCCGGAGTCCCGCGCCCCGGCCGGCTGGGTGGTCGCTGTCCTGCTGGAGCCCGGTCGCGATCCCGAACAGGGCCGTCGTTACTTCGCCATCGGCCGGGCCGACCGGGCCCAGGCCGAGTGGGTGGCGGTGGACATGGCCATCAGCCTGGGTCTGAGGGTCGCCGTCAGCCCGGCTGGCGGCGAGGAGCCGGTCCAGGCGCTGGCGCCCCTGTCGCCGGTGCGGATGCGGGCGCTGGGCCTGGCCAGCGGCGAGCG
>JAHUZY010000353.1 GCA_019264505.1 Phenylobacterium sp.
GCCGGGACCGATCTCTGCGCGCTCGCCGAGATCACCGAACCCGGGGCCAAGAGCTTCCGGTTTCGGGCCGAGGCGGCCATGTTCGCCGGCGTCGTGGTCCGCGTGGGCGAGGAGATCCGCGGCTATGTGGATAGCTGCCCCCACGCCGGCTGGCCCCTCTCGGCGCTCGACGACCGCTACCTGACCCGGGATCACCGCCACATCCTCTGCGCCGGCCACGGGGCCCTGTTCACCCCGCTCACCGGCGAGTGTGTCGCCGGCCCCTGCTTCGGCGAACGCCTCAGCCCCTGGCCGGTGGAGCTGCGCGATGGCCGGGTGGTGACGGCGTGAGGCGCTGAGGGCCTCGCCCGCACCTATCCATCGTCATGGTCGGACTTGATCCGACCATTCATGAACACTGGTCCGGCCGCGGTGTGCATGGACCCCCGGATCAAGTCCGGGGGTGACGGGATGGGGGAGCGGCCTCGAAGGACGAGGGCGCTCGCAGGGGCCTCTACCCCTGCCCCGCCAGCTTGTCGGCCACCCGGCCGTGCACGGCTTCGGCTTCCGGGGTCATGATCTCGCCGAAGTCGGACATCTCGTAGAAGGGCCGGATCTCGATCTCGCTGGGGCCGGGCATGGGATTGGGGCAGCGCTTCACCCAGGCCACGGCCTCCTCCATGTCCTTGACCTCCCAGATCCAGTAGCCGGCCACCACCTCCTTGGTCTCAGTGAAGGGGCCGTCGATCACGGTGCGAGCCTCGCCGTCGAAGGCCACCCGCTTGCCGAAGGAGGTCGGCTTGAGGCCATCGCCCTCCTTCATGATCCCGGCTTCCACCAGAAGCTCGTTATAGCGGCCCATGGCCTCCATCAGGTCGCTGCCGGGCATGATCCCGGCCTCGCTGTCGGCCGTCGCCTTGACGAACACCATCACCCGCATCGCACATCTCCCTCTATCGGCCAGCGGCGGCCGGTCCATGAGCCGAGGACGATGCAGCCCTCCCCGCCCCGACAAAGGGCGGGACAAAAAAGGATGCGCCGTTTCACCACGGGGTGCTCGCGACCCTTCCTTAACGGCTTGGCGGCTATGCCAGATGGAGACCTTCGATGGAGCTTTCGTCTTGGCCGATCCGATCCGCGCGCTCGCCACCCTGAACGGCCGCTTTGCGCCACAGTTCGCCCAGACCATGCTGGGGCGGCCCAGGTCCAGCCAGGACGCAGCGGCGTTCGCCACCCATTGCCAGGCCATGGGCTTTGAGTTCACCACCGAGTGGGCCGACAACAACATCCCCTATGTGGCGCCCCTGCTGCGGGACTTCGCCGCCACCCGCGGCCAGATCCGCTATCTCGAGATCGGCGCCTATGAGGGCCGGAACCTGGCCTTCATGGACTGGCTCCTGCCGGCCAAGCTGGATGTGACGGTCATCGACCCCTGGTTCGACGAGGCGCTGAATCCGGAAGAAAAATACCATGCGGTCGAGCCCCGGTTTCACCGCAACATGGGCAAGCTCGGCTTCACCGGCCTGACCACCCACAAGGGCTTTTCCACCTACGAGCTGCCCAAGATGCTGGAGCGCGGCGATCGCTTCGACCTGATCTATGTGGACGGCAGCCACACCGCCTGGGCGGTGATGGTGGACCTGGCCTATTGCGCGGCCCTGCTGGAGGTCGGCGGCATGATGGTGCTGGACGACTACTGGCATGACGAGAGCGAGATCGGCGGGCCGGGCGTCAAGCAGGCGGTGGACCGCTTCCACGGCGTTTTCCGCCACTATTTCGAGATCAGCGCGGTCTATCGCCAGGTGGCCCTGACCAAGATCGCCGAGATCCCCCGCTAGGTCGGCCAGGACCGGGGCGCCCCGGCGGCGCCCATTTTGCCAGCGGAAGGCGCCTGCTGCGACACGCGCGCCTGATCTGGGTCAATTCTGGAAACCGACGTTCCGAATCCGCTGGATATCGGTCGTCTCCAGGCCTATGGGAAGCGGTGACGGGGGTGGGCGCGTCAGGGAGCTGAGCGTGCTGAAGTTTCGTCGTTTTTTCGACACTGAACATCGTCATCACCATCTGGCGGGGCTGCAGGTTTTCCTGGTCGCCCTGCTGGCGGGCGGGCTGGCCGTGGCCGCCCCCTATATGGGCGGCGAGCGCGCCGAGTTTCGTCTGGCCAGGCTGACCGGCGGCGAGATCGACGCTGCGGCCCTGGAGCGCCTGGCTGGCGCCATGGACCCGGCCATGCGCAGCCTCGCCGACCGCTTCGCGCCCCACGAGATCACGCCGGCCTTCGCCCGGGTCGACCGCGAAACCGGGGTCATGAACGCCCTGGACGGCGGCGCCCCCGAACCGGCCATCCTGCGCCTACAGGACATGGACGAGGGTCAGGCCCGCCTGTGGAACGCCGCCAATCCTACCTCAGCCCTGCCCAACCCCGCAGCAAGGCCCTTCCGCATCTCGGGCGGCTCGCTGCATCAGGCCCGGGCGCTCGATTGCCTCGCCGCCGCCATCTATTACGAAGCCCGGTTTGAGAGCCTGGACGGCCAGCGGGCCGTGGCCCAGGTGGTGCTGAACCGGGTCCGTCATCCGGCCTATCCCAACTCCGTCTGCGGCGTGGTCTTCCAGGGCTCCAACCGCACCACCGGCTGTCAGTTCACCTTCACCTGCGACGGCGCCCTGGGGCGGCCGCCGGAGGCAGAGGGCTGGACACGCGCGCGGCAGATCGCCGAGGCCGCCCTGTCGGGCTATGTGATGAAGGGGGTCGGCAACGCCACCCACTATCACGCCAACTATGTGGCCCCCTATTGGAGCCCCAGCCTGATGAAGGTGGCCACGGTCGGCGCCCATATCTTCTACCGCTGGATGGGCGGCTGGGGTCTGCCCGGCGCCTTTGGCGGGGCCTATGGGGGCGATGAGTCCGTGGGCTTCCAGGTCGCGGCCCTGAACCGTCTGTCGGGCCCTGGCCTGGTGGAGATGGCCACCCTGGCCGAGGACATGGAGACGCTTGCCCCCACCGGCCTCGCCGGTTCGGGCGAGACTGACGCCGCCGATGTTCAGGTGATCGAGGTCGCCTCCATCCAGCACGAGATCGTCGCCCAGCCGGACGCCGTGGTCGCCCAGGCCGAAGGTCTGGTCCCGGCCGAGGATCTGGACTGGGTCGGCCGGGTCAAGCGCGCCCCGCCTCGCCTGGCCATCCCCTCCAGCAACGGCTTCTAGAGCCCGCTCCCCCGGCGCTCAGGCCGGGGCGGTCTCGGCCGAAAAGGCCGCCACATCCTCCAGCAGGCCGGCCGCCGCCATGCGCACCAGGTCTCCGCCCTTTTCCGGGGTGGCCTGGGCCGGATCAGAGCCCATGCGGCCATCGGGATAGCGGGCGCGGAAATCCATCGCCTCGCGGATCGGCCCAGTCGGCGCGATCTTCGGCGCATAGTCGGCGGTCTTGATGGCGTCGGGATAGGCCCACTGGGTGACCGCAATCTCCGAGGGCGTCGCATGGCTGCCATGGCCGGTGGGGAACTGGCTGTTGGCCAGGGCCATGACGCCCTTCAGCTCCCACCAGTTCTTCAGCTTGCAGGCAAAGCCCCGGGGTTTGCCCGCGAAGCTCGCCTCGGCATAGAGCTCGGAAAAGGCCGCCTCGATGGTGGCGACGTTCCCGCCATGGCCATTGAGGAAATAGATCTTCTCGAACCCCTGGGCCGACAGCGATCGGCACCAGTCGCCGATGGCGGCGATGAAGGTCGAGGGGCGCAGGGAGATGGTGCCGGGGAAGCCCAGATGATGCTGGGCCATGCCGATATTGAAGGTCGGCGCCACCAGGATGTCGCCGCTCTTCTGGGCCTCTTGGGCGATGATCTCCGGACACAGCCAGTCGGTGCCCAAGAGGCCGGTGGGACCATGCTGCTCATTGGAGCCGATGGGGATGACCACCGTCTTTGAGCGGCTGAGGAAGCCCTCGACCTCGGACCAGGTGGACAGGTGCAGCAGCATGGGGCGATCTCCGGGGCAAACGGGGCGGTCAATCGACATAGGCCTTCGCGCCGAACGAGGTAAGCCCCGGCCAGCCCCTCAGATGCCGGCGTACCACTCGTAGCCGCGATCCTCCCAGAAGCCGCCCTGTCCGCCGCCGATGTGGGCGAAGCTCTCCACCGCCTCGATGCGCATGACGTATTTGGCGTGCTTGTAGCCCAGCTGGCGCTCGACCCGCAGGCGCAGGGGGGCGCCGTGCTTCACGGGCAGGTCCGCGCCGTTCATCTCGTAGGCCAGGATCGTCTGTTCGTGGAAGGCGTCGACCAGGTCGATGCTTTCGTAATAGAGCCCCCGGTCGCCCTCGGCGAAGGCGTCCAGCCGGTCGGCGCAGTGGAAGACGATGTAGTTGGCCTGGGGCTTGAGCCCGGCCTCCTCCAGCAGGGCAGACAGCCTGGCCCCGGTCCATTGGCCGATGCTGCTCCAGCCTTCCACGCAGTCGTGGCGGGTGATCTGGGTGCGGGCGGGCCGGGTGCGGAGATCGGCGAGGCTCAGGGAAAGGGGGCGCTCCACCAGGCCGCCGATCTCCAGCCGCCAGTCGGCGAAATTGCTGGCCACCAGGGTCTGATAGGCGGTTCCGGCCGGCCGCAGGCTGCCATTGGCGCGGAAGTCCGGGGAGATGTCGGCCGGCGTGAATTCCCGCGCCAGGGCCGTGCGCGACAGGATCAGCCGCTGAGCGGCCATGGTCAGGCCCTCGGCCCGAGCCAGGGTGGCGCGGACGCCGGGACTACGGCTGACCTGGTCGCAACCGGCCAGGGTCAGACCCAACAGGGCCGAGCCGGCGCCGGCCAGCAGGCCGCGGCGGGGGATCGAGGTCATGAGGGCGCTCCCGAAACGGGCGGCGGCGGCTCACCGCCGGTGATCATGGCCCGCAGCTGGCGCAGGGGACCGGAGGCGACAACCATGGCGATGTGGACCAGGACGAAGGCGACGATGGCCAGGGCGCTGAGGAAGTGGATGGTCCTCGCCGACTGACGGCCGCCGAACATCTCGAAGGTCCAGGGCCAGGCGGCGTTGACGCCGGGCGACATGCCCAGGCCGCTCAGCACCATCAGGGGCAGCAGGCCAAAGATGACCGCCAGATAGACCAGCTTCTGCAGGGCGTTGTAACGGCCGTGGGGGAAGCGCAGGGCCAGATGGTCCCGGATCTCCCGCCCCAGGTGGCGCGGCGAGAGCTCCGCCCGGCGCGGCGCGATATCACGGCGGAAATGCCCGCTGGCCAGGCCCCAGGCCAGATAGGCCAGGCCATTGAAGACAAACAGCCAGGCGAAGAAGAAGTGCCAGCGGCGCCCCTCGGCCAGGGACCGGTAACCCGGCAGGGTGGCCCAGGCCGGGAAGCCCCGCCGCTCCCCGTCCGACAGGCCCAGCAGGCCGGTGGTCTCCACCTTCAGCCCGCCCACCTGGGTATAGCCCGCCAGACCCTGGCCCTTGGGCTCGGCCGTCATGGCGACCCAGGGCTCGGCGAAGGTCGAGGCGTGACCCCAGTAGAGGGCCGGATGAGCGTTGAAGATCTGCAGGCCGCTGCCCAGCAGGACCAGCAGCACCAGGACGTTGACCCAGTGGGTCAGCCGCACCACGAGGCTGTGCCGGGGTCGGAGCCTTGCGGGGTTGATCGGGTCGTCCAAGGGACCGCCTCCGTCGCCATCTGCCAGACACTACGCCGGATCGGCCTGCGGCGTTACAGCGGCGCCGTCGGAACGCCTCGCGACCCCGCACGCTGTCCTGGTTCACCCCCCAAAGGAGACCCCGAGATGAGCGAGCAAGACACCAAGCGCCACACCCCGGTCGAGAACCCGCCGCCCGAGCCTCCGGTGCGCAGCCAGGAAGAACAGATCGAGCGCACCGGCCGTGCGCCGGAAGTGACCGGCCAGACCGAAGAGCTTCCCAAGGACGCCGGGCAGACCGACAAGTCCTGACCCTCTAGGGCCGTTGGCGCAGGGCGCGGGCGCCCCTAAGGTCGCCGCACGTCGCCCGGCGCCTGGGCGGTCTTGAGCGGGGGGCCTGATGGGCTGGGACGGCGGAACCGAGATCTGGGTCGGCGGGGTCAACACCTGGGAATGCGATGAGATGGGTCATCTCAACGTGCGTCACTGGGTGGCCAAATCCATGGAGGCCCTGGCGGGCCTGGCCGCTGAGCTCGGCATGCCCGACGCCTTTTCAGGCCTCGCGCCCTCGACCCTGCTGGTCCGTGAGCAGCACATCCGCTTTTTGCGGGAGGCCAAGCCCGGCGCGGCCCTGACCGCACGGGGCGGGGTGGTGGCCATCGGCGAGGACGAGGCCCGGCTGCTGATCGTCATCCTGCATCCCGACGGGACGCCGGCGGCCACCTTCCAGACCGTGGTGCGTCACGCCACCGCCGACGCCGGCCGGGTCTTCCCCTGGTCGCGGCGCATCCTGGCGGCCGCTGAGCGCCTGCAGGTGGACATTCCCGACTTCGCCGCGCCCCGCTCCATCAGCCTCGATCCGGTGGCCGCCAGCGCCGCCAGCCTGGAGGGGGCCAAGGCCATGGACCTGACCCGGATCGGTCTGGGGGTCATCGGCGCGGCCGACTGCGACGCCTTTGGCCGGATGCGCACCGAGATCGTCATGGGCAAGATTTCCGACGGCATCCTGCACCTGCTGGGCGCGGACCGGGGCCTGGGCGAAGGTCCTGGCTCCGGGGCGCCGCGGATCGGCGGCGCGGCCCTGGAATACCGTCTGGTGCATTTCGCCTGGCCCCGGGCCGGCGACCGGTTCGAGCTGCGCTCGGCCACCGCCCATGTGGAGGAGCGCTTCCGCCGCCTGCGCCACTGGATGGTCGATCCCAACACCGGACGTCCCTGGGCCAGCGCCGAGAATGTCGCCGTGGGCTTCGACCTGGACGCCCGCAAGGTCGTGCGACTTTCCCCCGAGGCGGTGGACGCCATACGCCAGACCACGCGGCCCGAGATGGCCCTCTAACCCGCCACAGCTTCGGTGAGGATCTGGCGCACCAGATCGGGGCGCTCCATGGGCAGGAAGTGGCTGGTCCCCGGGACGGTCTCAATCCGGTAGCGGCCCGTGGCGGCCAGATCCTCCAGATGGTCGTCGATCCGGCAGGTGGAGCCCTGCTCGGCCCGCAGGATGCGCACCGGGCAGGGGCAGGCCAGCGCTGCGGCCCAGGCCTGGTCGTCATAGACGGCGAAGTTGGAGGCCTCCCAGGCCGGGGCGCAGGCCAGCTCCACCGCCCCGTCGGCGGTGTCCACGAAGCCCGCGGCCACATAGTCCTCCAGCTGTTCCAGGGACCAGGTCCTGAAGGCGCCGCGCCCCTGATAGGCGGCGACGGCCGCAGCCCGGCTGTCAAAGCGCGCCCGCCGGCGCAGGGCGCCCTGAACCATGGGCGATTGGGCGATGTCGCCAGGGGACACATCTCCCCGCTGCGGCATCAGGACGGGATCGAACAGCACCAGGTTCGAGATCAGGTCCGGCGCCTGGGCCGCGGCCATCAGGCTGGTGGTCGCCCCCATGGAGTGGCCGGCCACCGTCACCGGCCCCTGGCTCACATGAGGCAGCAGGGCCAGGAGGTCGTCACGATAGGCGCCCCAGCCGCGGCGGTTCTCCAGCTCGGTGGGCAGGGCGGTGGCGCCATGGCCCCGCAGATCGATGGCCAGGATCCGCAGCTGCGCCCCGAGCGGGGCCAGGATCGAGCGGTAGGTGGCGGCGTTGAAGCCGTTGGCGTGGCAGAAGACGAGGTCGAAATCCCGGTCAGACGGGCCGAACTCCAGGGCCGCCATCTCGCCGCCCCGGCTGGGCAGGGGAAAGCGGCGGACCCGCGGGGTCTGTGCGACCGTTCCATCCATGGGCGGATCCTTCTCTTCGCGCGATGGGTTCTTTAGGGCCCCCATATATCCCGTCTGTCCCCTGACCCAAGGAGAGGTTCGCCATGGCCATCGCCACCATCGGCTATGAGGGCAAGACCCAGGCCCAGATGATCGACCAGCTGAAGGCCGCCGGCGTCGAGCTGGTGGTCGATGTCCGCGCCGTGGCCGCCTCGCGCCGGCCGGGCTTTTCCAAGACCATCCTGGGCGCCAGCCTGGACGAGGCCGGCATCGGCTATGAGCACCTGCGGGGACTGGGCACGCCCAAGGCCGGTCGTGACGCCGCCAGAGCGGGCCGCACCGACGAGATGAGGGCCATCTTCGAGGCCCATCTGGCCGAGCCCCAGGCCCAGGTCGAACTCGCCCGGGCTCAGGACCTGGCGGGCCGGAAGAAGATCGCCCTGCTCTGCTTCGAGGCCCGCGCCTGCGACTGCCACCGGGCGATCGTGGCCGCGCGGCTCTGCGAAGCCCTGGACGCGACCTGCGAAGATCTCTGAGGGGTCTTGGCTTTCCCCTGCGTCAGGGGGAGATGATGGGGAAACCTTCAGACGAGTCCCAGGAACAGCCCATGACCGCCGCCAACGCCAACACCGCCGCCGAATCCGCCATCCCGGCGCTCGGGTCCTGGACCTGTTTCGATGTCGAGATCGAAGGCGGCGTGGCGCACATCAAGCTGAAGCGGCCCGAGGCCTTCAACAGCATGATCCGCGCCTTCTGGAATGAGCTGCCGGTGATCGTCCGCGACATCAACGACAATGTCCGGGCCCGCTGCATCGTCATTTCGTCCACCGGCAAGCACTTCTCCGCCGGCATGGACCTGGCGGTGTTCGGCGGCGGCGGGACCTCGAACGCCGATGGCGGCGCCGCGCCCGATCGCTTCATCGCGGCCGAGGGCCAGCGCCACCACATCCGCTGGCTGCAGGACTGCTTCAGCTGTCTCGATGAGGCGCGCATGCCGGTTCTGGTGGCCATCCAGGGGGGCTGCATTGGCGGGGCCATGGACATGACCAGCGCCTGTGATATCCGCTACGCCACCGAAGACGCCTTCTTCTGCGTGCAGGAGATCAATATCGGCATGACCGCCGATGTCGGCACCTTCCCGCGCCTGTGCAAGCTGATCCCCGAGGGCTGGGTGCGCGAGCTCGCCTATACGGGCCGACGCCTGTCGGCTCAGCGGGCCAAGGAGATCGGCCTGGTCAATGAGGTCTTCCCGACCCACGAGGCCCTGCTGGACCATGTCATGGCCACCGCCCGGGAGATCGCCGAGAAGTCGCCCCTGGCGGTCACCGGCTCGAAGGTGATGATCAACTACGCCCGGGACCACACCATCGCCGATGGTCTGGACTATATCGCCGTCTGGCAGACCGGCATGTTCGCCGGCTCGCACATGGGCGAGGCCTTCAAGGCCAAGGCGGAGAAGCGCCCGGCCGACTTCCCCGACCTGCGCCCCCTGCGTCACGAGATGTAGATCGGACCCTACAGGATCAGTTCGGCGCCCCGCAGGTCCGTCCCGGCCAGCTTGGCGCCGGACAGGTCCGCCTCCAGGAACCGGGCGCGCGACGCATTGGCGCCGCTCAGGTCGGCATAGCGCAGGTTCGCCCGGTTGAGATCGGTGCGTAGCAGGCGGCCCTCGCCGATGGCCAGGGGGCCGAGCTTGGCCTCGCGCAGATCGGCGCGGATCAGGTTGGCGCCGGTCAGCCGCGCGCCGCGCAGGTCGGCGCCCCGCAGATCGGTCTTGCGCAGGTCGCAGTCGGAAAGATCGGCGCCCTGCAGCTGAACCCCGCGCAGATCCATGCCGAAGAAGATGGCGCCGGGGGCCGGCAGGCCGCTCAGCCGACGGCTGCGCAGGTGGCGCAGGGACCGGAAATCCGCGCCGGCAAGGCGTGCGGCGACGCCCTGGCGACCCTCGCTGTCGCAGAAGGCTTCATGGTCGGCGATGATGTCGTGCAGGGGCTGGTCGTCCACATAGAAGACGGTGGCCGGCGCCTTGAGCAGGTCGCTGAGATCGGCCCCGTCGAGGCCCGCCGCGGCGAGGTTGGCCCCGGCGACGATCGCCCCGCGCAGGGAGGCGCCGCTGAGGTCGGCCCCGTCCAGCTGAGCCCCAGACAGGTCGGCGCCGTCGAGCCTGGCGTTGGCCAGCCGCGCGCCCACCAGCACCGCGCCGGTCAGGCTGGCGTCGCGGCAGTCGACAGCGGTCATGATGTCGGTGAGATCGGCGCCCTCGGCCACGGCGTATTCCAGATTGCCCTCGCGGGCCTCCGGCGCCAGCACGCGGAAGCCGTCGGCCCGGGTCTGCATGGCGATGCAGCCCTCGCGCAGGTCGGCCCCCGACAGGTCCGCCCCCGAAAGATTGGCGCCCCGCAGGCTCGCCCCGCGCAGATCGGCCTGGGCCAGCCGCGCGCCCCGCAGGTCGGCGTCCCGCAGGTCGGCCCCGAACAGATTGGCCCGGCTGAGATCAGCACCCGCCAGGATCGCGCCGCTCAGGCGGGCGCCGGTGAGATCGGCCTCGGCCAGCAGGGCGCCTTCCAGATTCCAGTCGGCCAGATCGGCCCGCACCAGATCGGCGCGGCGGCCGCCAGCCAGGCCCTGGACGTAGCGGGCGTGGGCGGCCAGGGCCGTGCGCAGATAGGACTGGGTCTGGGGGCGCAGATGTGAAGCGGCGGGACTTGCCATGGGCGACCTTCGGATAAGGCCGCCACAGTGGTCTCGTGCGGTTTAAGGAAGGGTTGTCCGCAACCCCCGGACGGCGACTATTCCTGAGAGTCGCCGGCTTGAGCCCCACCCTGACCGGCGGCCTGCAGCAGGGCGGCGATCCGGTCGGTGGCGTCGGCGGCCTGGCTCAGCATCTGCAGCGGGCCGGAGCCCGGACGCACAGCGGCGACCATCTGGTTGGCGGCCGACTGAGCCACCGTCACCGCAGTGTTCTGGGCGGTGGTGAAGCCGGTCTTGGTCAGGGTCGAGGCCGTGGCGTCCTGATAGATGAAGCCGTGGACCGGATAGGTGGTGGAGCCGAGATCGCCGATGGAGTCGTACCAGACCTTGACCTGGCTCCAGTCACCCTTGGGGGAGACGTCGATCACGGTGACATCGCGCTCGATCTGACCGCGGGTTCCGTTGATTCGAGACCAGTTGGCGTGGGAGATCTGGATCACCCGGTCGGTGAGCACCTGGCTGACCACGGCCACGTGACCCAGGCGCATGGCGCCAGTGGGCTTGAAGCAGAGGACGGCGCCGGCCTGCGGGGTGTTGCCCGTATCGTACTTGCCAGCGGCCTGTTTCCACCAGGTCCAGGCGTCGCCGAAGATCTGCACGCCGGAGATCATTCGGGCGAACGGCACGCATTGCCAGTAGGTGTCCGCAAAGGCGCTGCCGGCGGGGGCGAGCGCCATGACCGCCGCAGCCGTCATGGAACCAAGGACGAGGCGTGTCCGTTTCATCATGTTGGGCGTAACTCCCCGACGCGAACTGCCGTTAGGGATAGTTTCTCACGCTCGGGATGAAAAGAGGGTTTATGCGCCTGCGACCTTAGGCGCACGTCCTTTCCACAGCCCTGCCCACAGCTTCATGCGCTCGCGGGCCGGTTTCTCGATCAGATGATAAGACAGGGCGGCCAGTGGAACCACGCCCACCAGGAGCACCAACCATATGCCGAGCGGCAGCTGGTCGCTTTCAAGCTTGAGCAGACTGGCGGCGCCGTTGACGAATACAATCTTCCACGGCACGCAGATCATGTAGATCGAATAGCTGATCTCACCGAGATAGATGAGGATCGGCGCGCTCAAGGCCTGGGACCCGTTCTGAGCCAGACGGGCGAGGTAGAAGATCAGCCCTGCGGTCCCCAGCACGATGATCGTATCCGACAGGCCCAGGGTGGCGGCGAACAGGGCGATGGCGCCTGAAATTGCGGCGCCCAGCCAGGCCTGCGACCGCCCGCCGCCGGCCCGCTCCCGCCAGAGGCTGTGCAGGGCGCAGCCCAGGGCGAAGCAGGGAACGATTCGCAACGCCCCCCAGGAGATCGTCGCCAGGGTCAGGGGATGGCCGGCCAGGACCTCGAATCCGGCATAGAGGCCCGCCATGAAGACCGCCGCCAGGGCCACCGCCACCAGGGGCCGGGCCTTCAGCGCCAGGGCCGCCCAGGCGAACAGGGGGAAGGTCAGATAGGCGAACCACTCGGCCGAGATCGACCAGGAGGGATGGTTCCAGCCGGCGACCGGGGCGAACCCCCAGGCCTGCACCAGCAGCAGGTTGGGCAGCAGCGCCTCCCACGACAGGATGTTGGGGTCGACCGCAAAGCCCGCCGCGCCGGCCGCCGCCGCCAGGACCCCCATGCCGATCAGCGTCGCCAGATGCAGCGGGTAGACCCGCGCCAGCCGCGCCCACAGGAAGCCGCCATAATTGAAACCGCCCGCCTCCACCTGGCTGCGATAGACGTGACACAGGATGAAGCCGGACAGCACGAAGAACAGCTCTACCCCCAGATAGCCCTTGGCCACGAAGAGCGGCGTGGCCCCCGTCGCCAGGGCCGGCCAGTAGTGGAAAAGCACCACCCAGAAGGCGGCGAAGAACCGCAGGGAGGTGAGCGGGTGGATCTGCTGAGCGTCGGTCATGGGGCGGCGGACTCTTGGGGGGCCGGCGAGGTCAGGCGCCGGTCTCGGGATTCTTCGTCGCACTCTGGCGCCAGAAGCCTCACCATCGCGTTAGCGCAGCCACGCCCCGTGGGATCAGCTAAGCCTGGGGCCTTCTCCCGGAGAATCACCCATGGACTCAATTCTTGTCCTGCTCACCGACCCAGTGGCCTGGGCCGCCCTCATCGCGCTGATCGTGATGGAGGTGGTGCTCGGCATCGACAACCTCGTCTTCATCTCGATCCTCTCCAACAAGCTGCCGCTCGAGCAGCGCAGCCGGGCCCGGAAGATCGGCATCGCCCTGGCCCTGATCATGCGCCTGGGGTTGCTTTCGACCCTGGCCTTCCTCGTCGGCATGACCCAGACCGTCTTCAGCATTCCCCTGCAGGGTCCGCCGGACCCGGTGCATGGCATGCCGATGTTCGAGATGGACTTCTCCTGGCGCGACCTGATCCTGATCGCGGGCGGCCTCTTCCTGGTCTGGAAGGCCACCACCGAAATCCACGAAAAGGTCGATCCCGATCCCACCCACGGGGTCCTGGACGTCAAGGGGGCCGTGGCGGCCAACTTCTCGGCCGTGATCGTGCAGATCCTGCTGCTGGACCTGGTCTTCTCCATCGATTCCATCCTGACCGCCGTGGGCATGACCGACCACTTGCCGATCATGGTCGTCGCCGTCGTCTTCGCTGTGGGGGTCATGCTTCTGGCCGCTGACCCTCTGGCGGAGTTCATCGACGCCAATCCGACGGTGGTGATGCTGGCCCTGGGCTTCCTGCTGATGATTGGGGCCACCCTGATCGCCGACGGCTTCGGCTTCCATGTGCCCAAGGGCTACATCTACGCGGCCATGGCCTTCTCCGGCCTGGTGGAGGGGCTCAACATCTTCGCCCGGCGCGCGGCCCGGCGAAAGGCGGCCGCTCAGCCGGCTTTGGGGCATGCATCGCCGACCGGTTCTGATAACGTCTGAGGATTATCTCCGCCCCGGACGTCACATCGGCGCGCCGGGGCGGGCTCAGACATTTGAAAAACCTGGGACGGTCGGCGGATTGACGTCGCGCTGGACCAGAGAATTGGCGGCGCTCGAACGTCGCTTTGGAAACGCGCATTGCAAGAGCCCCCTGTCTTTGACGAGGCGGACAGACGCCTCACGCTCATCTCCGTCCTGATCGTCTTCCTGCTCAGCGCCATGAGCCAGACCGTGGTGGCCACGGCCATGCCGCGGATCGTCTCGGACCTGTCAGGCCTGCATCTCTATGCCTGGGCGACCACCGCCTATCTGCTGGCCTCGACCGTCATGGTGCCCATCTGGGGCAAGCTCGGGGACATCTTCGGGCGCAAGCCGGTCCTGCTCTGGGGAATCGGGGTCTTCCTCACCGGCTCCTGGCTCTGCGGCCTGGCTGGGGAGTTCGGCGACCTGCCCCTGATCGGCGGCGGCATGACCCAGCTGATCACCGCCCGCGCCCTGCAGGGGATCGGCGGCGGCGCGCTCTTCACCATCGCCTTCGCCATCATCGCCGACCTCTATGCGCCGCGGGAGCGGGCCAAGTTTTCCGGCCTGTTCGGCTCGGTCTTCGGGGTGGCGAGCATCTTCGGACCCGTCATCGGCGGCTTCTTCACCGACCACGGGACCTTCGAGGTGGCGGGCCACGTGGTCGAGGGCTGGCGCTGGGTCTTCTATGTGAACGTGCCCTTTGCGCTCGCCGCGGTGGCCATGATCACCCTGAAGATGCCCGCCCTGCCGCCCCGGGGGGAGGGCCGCATCGACTATGGGGGCGCCGCCCTGATCGTGGTCGGCTTCACCACGCTGTTGCTGGCCATCACCTGGGGCGGCCGGGACTATGGCTGGGGTTCGCCCATGATCCTTGGGCTGCTGGTGGTGAGCCTGGCGTCCCTGACCGGCTTCGTCTTTGTGCAGAAGGCGGTGCGCGACCCGATCCTGCCCCTCGAGCTGTTCAAGAACCGGACCTTCAACACCGCCAACGGCGCGGCCTTTATCTATTCCATGGCCTTCATGGGGGTGACCTCCTTCCTGCCCCTCTACATGCAGGTGGGTCAGGGGGTGCCGGCCACCCGCAGCGGCCTGACCATGCTGGCCCTCATGGTGGGTCTGGTGGCGTCCTCGACCATCAATGGCCAGCTGGTCACCCGCACCGGGGTCTATAAGCCGTTCATGATCGGCGGGGGGGCGGTGCTGATCATCGGGGTCTTCGCCCTGTGTTTCATCGGTCCTGACACCGGCACGCTCGACCTGGCCTGGCGGCTGCTGATCGTCGGCATCGGCCTGGGACCGGGGCAGAGCCTGTTCGGGCTGGCGGTGCAGAACGCCGTGCCGCCCCATCAGCTGGGGGTCGCCACCAGTTCGGGCCAGTTCGTCCGCCAGATCGGCTCGACCATGGGGGTGGCCCTGTTCGGCGCCATCCTCACCTGGGGTCTGACCTCGGAGCTTGGCCGGCTGTCGGCGGCCGATCCCAACGCCAGGGTGCAGACCCTGGAGCTGTCGGACCTGCAGCGCATGGCCATGGAGCGGGACGCTGATCCGGATCTCGCCGCGGCCCGGGCGGCCGATCCGGCGACACGGGCGACCGACCAGATCATCCGCCAGAGCTTCTCCACCGCCGTGGTCTACGGGATCATCTTCAGTCTGGCCGTGCTGCTGCTGGGCTTCCTGTTGATGCTCAAGATCCCCGGCGTACGGCTACAGGACCGGGTCCCGGCGCCGTCTCCTGCGCCTGCGCCCGCCGAGGCGCTGGGCAAGCCAGGGGGTTAGAGGCTCTGCAGCCTCAGTCCTCGCTCACCTCGGGCAGCAGCAGGCTGAAGTGGTCCTCGACGGCCTGGTAGCATT
This sequence comes from Phenylobacterium sp., assembly GCA_019264505.1. Taxonomy (GTDB): domain Bacteria; phylum Pseudomonadota; class Alphaproteobacteria; order Caulobacterales; family Caulobacteraceae; genus Phenylobacterium. The sequence continues at coordinate 15,291 of JAHUZY010000353.1, forward strand.
CGCAGCAGGCTTCCTCGAGACCGTCGCGGTCAATCACCTCCACATGACCGTGGTGCTGCCGGATCAGGCCCCGGTGCTCCAGGGTCTTGGCCACGCCCGAGACCGTGGTCCGCTGGACCCCCAGCATCTCGGCCAGGCTCTGCTGGGTCAGGCGGATGATGTCGGTGTCAGACCGGTCGTGGGTGGCCAGCCGCCAGCGGCATGCGCGCTGCTCCACCGGATGCAGGGCGTTGCACACCACCGACTGCATCACCTGGGCCAGCAGGGCGTCGGCATAGCGGGAGAACAGGTCGGCGATCTCCGGCCGCCGGCGCTTGGCCGCCTCCAGCTGCTCGGTGGCGATGACCAGGACGGGACCGGCGATCTGCACCACGGCGCGGCCATAGGCCGGCTTGTGACCTGAGCTGACAATGCCGCCGGCGGCGCCTTCACGGCCGATGCTGGCGGCCTCGACCTCGCGCCCGTCGCGGGTCACCAGCTGCAGAGAGATGATCGCCGAGCGGGTCGGAAAGTGGGTGAGATCCACATCGTCGCCGGGCTCAAACAGAACCCGCCCCCGCTCCAGGTTGAGCTGGCGCAGGTGTGGAGCGATATCATTTAGGACCGCGCTTGGCAGAGCCGCCAGCAGGCGGTTGGCCCGCAGGGCGGAGGTGTCGGACACTCCGCCATAGGCGCGGGGATCGGAAGATGACTGACCCATGGACATGGGAAGGAAACGCCTCAGACGGCACGAGGTGGCAGGGAAGCTTCACAGAAGGCCCTACAGACTTGCGCGCGCCGCGTCCGTCGGGCGCCCGACTATTCGTCGCAGGCTTGGCGACTGATCTACAGGAAGCTGTAGGGGTCCACGTCGATCACCACCCGGACGGAACCGGGGGGCTTCACCCGGGCTCTCCAGGCGGCCAGATAGGCCGATAGATCAACCGTGCGATCGGCCCTTACCAGGAACCGCTTGCGCCGCCGCCCGCGGACCAGAGACAGCGGGGCGTCGGCCGGACCGTAAACCTCCAGGCCCTCGGCGTTGGGGGCGGCCGCGGCCATGTCCCGGACAAAGGCCTCCAGGGCCTGGGGGTTTTCGCTGGAGACGATCACCGCGCCCAGGCGGCCGAAGGGCGGCAGGCCGGCCAGCTCCCGCTCGGCCATCTCGGCGGCGACAAAGGCGTCCCGGTCCTGGGCGGCCAGGGCCTGCATCACCGCATGATCTGGCGCATAGGTCTGGACGAGCGCCCGGCCTGGCCGGTCGTGGCGGCCCGCGCGGCCCGTCGCCTGGGCCAGCAGCTGATAGGTCCGCTCGGCCGCCCGCAGGTCCCCGCCCCGCAGCCCGAGATCGGCGTCCACCACGCCCACCAGGGTCAGGTTGGGGAAGTTGTGGCCCTTGGCGGCGGCCTGGGTGGCCACCAGGATGTCGATCTCGCCGGCCGCCATGGACTCCACCAGCCGGCGGGCGGCCTGGGCGTCGAACACGGTGTCGGAGGAAAACACCGCCACCCGCGCCTCAGGAAACAGGGCCCGGGCCTCCTCTTCCACCCGCTCCACGCCGGGACCCACCGAGACCAGGCTGTCGATCGCCCCGCAGTGGGGGCAGGCCTTGGGCTTGGCCATGGAAAAGCCGGTCAGGTGGCAGACCAGCCGGCCGGTATAGCGATGCTCCACCAGCCAGGAATCGGTGTCCGGCGCGGTCAGCCGCTCGCCACAGGCCCGGCAGAGCACCAGGGGCGCATAGCCCCGGCGGTTGAGGAACAGGAGCGCCTGCTCGCCGCGGGCCAGGGTCTCGCCGACCGCCGCGACCAAGGGGGGCGACAGCCAGCGGCCGGTCTCCAGCGGCGTCTCCCTCAGGTCGATCAGGTCGATCTGGGGCAGGACGGCGACCCCGTGCCGATCGGTCAGGCGCAGCCAGCGATAGCGGCCGGTCTCGGCGTTGCGCAGCGATTCCAGGGACGGCGTGGCCGAGGCCAGCACGACGGCGGCGGCCTCCATCTTGCCGCGCACCACCGCCAGGTCCCGGGCCTGATAGATGAAGCCCTCCTCCTGCTTGAACGAGGTGTCGTGCTCCTCGTCCACCACGATCAGCTTGAGGTTGGTGAAGGGCAGGAAGAGCGCCGAACGGGCGCCCACCACGATCGGACACGCGCCGGTGGCCACCGCCTCCCAGACCCGCCGCCTCGCCGGTGGGGCGACGCCGGAATGCCATTCGGCCGGCATGGCCCCGAACCGCTCGGAAAACCGCGTCAGCACCGCCTGGGTCAGCGCGATCTCCGGCAGCAGCACCAGGACCTGGGCGGTGAGGTCAGCGGCGAGGACGGCGGCCACAGCCTCCAGATAGACCTCGGTCTTGCCAGACCCGGTAACCCCATCGAGCAGGGCGACATTGAAGCCGCCCTCAGAGATCATGGCGCTCAGCGCCTGGGCGGCT
>JAHUZY010000362.1 GCA_019264505.1 Phenylobacterium sp.
GAATACGAACGGCGCAAGCGCGAGGCTTATGTGCGCGGCGGAGGGGACCCCGCGCCCGCTGTGGTGACCTTCACGACGGAGACGGCGATCATGGCCGTCAACGAGCTGTTGGCAGGCCTCACAGGATTTCGCGATGAAGGCTGGGTGTGGAACCGCACGCGACGCTTCGATCTCCTGGAGGATCGGCGTCCCGGGGCAGATCAGGACCCGCACTGTCCCGTGTGCGCCGACCAGGCATACTGGGGGCGAGGCGACGTGAAACCATTTCTGGATCGGGCGGGGTGATCCATGTGGCGTGATTGGCTGCGCAGGGCGCTCATCGGTTGGGGGTTGGTTCCGAAGCCGGATTTGGCAGGGGCGTACTTGCCCGACCACCCGTCGCCCGATGACCTGACGCCGGGATGTCTGATCGTCGTGCGGGATGGGGCGCTAACCAAATGGGCGTGTTTCCGCTGCCCTGGCGGCTGCGGTGAGCGGATCCAACTGTCATTGAATTCCGCCCGTCGGCCGCGCTGGTCGGTCAGCCTGGATTGGCTCCGGCGTCCGTCGCTCGAACCATCTGTTCGCCAGATGAACGCCTGTCGTTGCCACTTCTGGGTTAGGAAGGGGCGGGTGGAGTGGTGCGGCGACAGCCGACATCACGAGCCGCGGACGGGCAGCCCGGCGCCGGCAATGTTGGATTTGCGCAAGTAACGGAATGTCAGCTGGCGCATCATTGCTGTGACCACGGAGACCGACTTAAGGGAAAAATAACACGTGAGAAGGATCATTATCGCGTGTAATCCGCCCCCCTGGAGCTCTGGTGGACGCCCCAAAAACAAAGCCGCCAACCGCCCGCGCCGCCATGGCGATCGCCAAGGCGCAAGCCTATCGGGACGCGGCCGACGCGCCGGCGACCTTGCGGGCCTACGCCTCCGACATGAAGAACTACGAAGCCTGGTGCGCGCGCCACGCCATGACGGCGCTGCCGGCGACACCCGAGGTGGTCGGCGCCTATCTGGCGGCCGCGGGCGAAGGCTACGCCATGCAGACCCTGCGCCGGCGGGTGGCCGCCATAGCCCGGGCGTCGGGCGTCGCTGGCCATCCGCTCGACACAAAACACCCGGCGATCCGCGAGACGCTGCGCGGCATCGGCCGCACCCACGGCAGCCGCGGTCGGCGGTCGGCGGCGCTGACCACCAGCGAGCTGAAGAGGTTAAGCGGGATCTGCGAACCCGGCCTCGCCGGCGACCGGGATCGTGCGTTGCTCCTGGTCTGCTTCTCCGGAGCGCTGCGGCGCTCTGAGCTGGTCGCCCTCGATGCCGAACACCTGGCCTGGTCGGACGACGGCGTGAAGCTGCTGCTCGTAAAGTCCAAGACTGACAAGGAAGGCGAAGGCGTCGAGATCATGATCGTCTACGGTCGCCACGAAGCCACCTGCCCTATCCGGGCGCTGCGGCGCTGGCTCGAAGCCGCTGCGATCAAATCCGGCCCAGTGTTCAGAAAGGTTAACAAGGGCTGCCGGGTCGAAGCGCGCCGGCTCAGCGAAGACGCTGTGCGGCAGATCCTGCTTCGGCGGGCCGCCCAAGGGGGCATCAAAGGCACCCTGGCGGAACCGGTCAGCCCGCATGGGCTCCGGGCGGGTTTCGTCACCACGGCCTATCGCAACGGCGTGCCGGACGAGGAAATCATGGGCCATACCCGGCATCGCAGCCTGACGACCATGCGGAGCTACGTGCGACGCGCCAAGCTTTCCAAAACGGCACCAGCCGGCAAGCTTGGCCTTTGAGCCAGAGGCCTGCAGAGTTCATACTGGAACCCTTGCGCGCCGATACCATTTCCGGTATCAAGCCTGCATAGTGGATCTGTGATCGGCGATGGATGAACGGGAGATCGATTGGCGCGGCAGCACCTACAAAGACCTCTTGGAAATGCCGGCCAAGGTCCGACAGACCTTTGGCTTCGCCCTCGGTCTCGCCCAGAACAGCCTACCCTATGAGGATGCAAAGACACTTTCGGGGTTTAAGCCGGCCCTGGTCGAAATTTTAGAGGACGACGACGGAGACACCTACCGTGCAGTCTATACGGCGCACTTCGAGGACGTCGTTTATGTGCTGCATTGCTTTAAAAAGAAATCGACTAAAGGTCGCTCGCTACCGAGCCGCGATAAGGAAACCATCGAAGCGCGCCTCGCCGAGGTGAAGAAGATCGAGGCGGAAAAAGCGAAACTGAAGAAGCGAGGATCATGATGAGCGGATATAAGACCCAAGCCGGTCAAAGCGTTCTGGACCAACTTGATCTTGATCGAGGGTTCATCGTCAAGGCGAAGCTTGCGCAGCGCCTCGCCCGTTCGATTGCCGAGATGGGGTTGAGCCAGCGTGAAGCGGCCGCCCTTTTGCCAATCGCGCAGCCTAAGCTGTCTTTGATCACCCGCGGTAAGCTGGACGACATCAGCCAGGCCAAACTCGAAGAGTGCCTGCAGGCGCTCGGCCACGACATCGAGATTTCGATCGGCCGTCGTCATGAGGGTGCTGGGGAAGTTAGAGTCCGCGAACTCGCCTGACGAACCACAATGTATCTTATCGGAAATTACATAGCGATTTCAATATGATAGCTTATGTGCCTATCAATGGCCAGAGTGTCTACTCGGCATCGTCCTCGGCCTCAGAGAACATCTCTTGCAGCTGGCGGCCTGCGGAACGGTCGGTCGCATTCAGGTCGATCTCGACGTAGCGGGCGTGAAGGATTTCCAGGAGACGGCGCCACGCAACCGACAGCTCACCGTACGCCTGACGCAGGGCCTCAGCGGCTTCGCCCTCGCGTCGCCGCTCCTCGGGGATTGGGTTCCGGCTTCCGAAGATCTGCAGACGAAGGTTCGACGTCTCGCGAAAGTGCTCATCGTGGTCGAGCGTGCGCGCCCAGGCTTCGTCGAGCGCCCGAACGGCGGCCTCAGCCTCGTGGTCCGAGAGGCGGAAAGCGCTGCTGTTGGCCACTTCATGGGCGCGATCGAACAGCAAGACCACGTGGGCCAGGCGTTGGTCCGGCCCACGCTCAAGGTGCTCATCGATGACGCCACGATTGATGCAAGCCAGGTAGCGGTGCAGCTGCTCGACGTCGCGGCTGCGACGGATGGCTTCCTCGGTTCCGGTCTCCAACTCACGCGGCCGCGGCGGATCGTCCTCGAGCACGCTGCGCAGCTCGCGCTCGATTGAGAGCTCAAGTTGGCGGCGATCGCCCGCGGCGTGTGGCTGGCGAATCCGATACCGGCGGATGGTGCGACCGCGGTAGTCGAAGGGCTGATCCTCGGGCCGGCCGAACTCGTCATTGGAGAGCAACACGATCCGGTCCCACCCGACGCGCGCCGCTGCGAGCCCAAGTTCAAAGACGACGTTCGGATTGGGGAAGGCCCGGCCCTCGGGAGAGCGCTGGACGATGCTCACATCCGCGATGAAGACGTCGCACTCTCGAATGTGTTCGGCCAGGTCCACCGCGATCTCCCGGGCGCCCGATCCACGCGGCGAGTCCAGCAGTTCGACCCGCACCCTCCCCTCAGTCTCGATCGTGGCGCTGGCGCGTCGGATCGCGCTGCGGATGGCTGACGTATTGCCCGTCACCGGCAGGTCGCTTTGCCATGAGAAGAACACCCGAAGGCGCGGAAGATCGTCAGACATGGGATTTCCTGAAAACACTTGCCTGCCCGCAGGCCAAGGGCGGCGACGTGGGTGGTGACCGTGGGTTCAGGTCGGCTCTGGACCTGCAAGGAATAGAGGATCCAGGCGCGCTCACCGACAATCCCTTCGCGAACATCGCGTCTAAGGGGCGGCCTTGCAACTCGGGCGCTCGTCCTATGGCGCCCTGCCTCAGCGCGGGCGCAGGGGCGTCCCGTCGTCCTCACAGGTGATCTCGTCCGCTAGGGCGAACAGGACCTCCCGAGTTTGTCGGTCGTGAGAGCGAGAAGCGATGGTCCGCACGCGCAAGCCGATCTTGTACAGCGCCAGCGCAGGGGCGTCGGGTGCAAGGGCATCCGCCAGGGCTATGGCCAGCCCGGCGAGCACTTCGGCTTGGCTGTTAGATTGCATGGTGGTCCTCTGGAGGTTGCTGTGGATGTTCGACCGTCGCATCAGCATCGCGTCACGACGGCGCCGGCGGCGTAAATTTCTGAAGATCGGGCCGGGGGCTCATGCTGACGTTCAGAGCGATCTTGTCGGAGACTGGCGTCGAGCCAGCCCGGGTCAGGCTTCTTCGCCATCAGGACACCCGCTATCCGGGCCACCCTTCCCCCTACGTGCTGTGGCGGGACGATCCGGAGGCGTTCGAAGCGTATCAGCAGACCCAGTCCTTCGAGAACGAGGCCAATCTGCGAGCGCCGCTGTGGGCCTCGTTCGTGGGACTTCCCGGACGCGACACACTGTTTGTCGGGCTCTACTCGGCGGCCCTGGTGGGCCCCCTCCCCGCGGATCGGCCGCATCCGGTCACGCGGTCGCTGGAGCTGGCGGGCAGCTGCGCGCTCTACGACTTGGCGCCGCGTCCGGAGTTGGCCGAGCTCATCGGCCGGCTGTTCATAGACTGGGGCCCAGGATATCGGCGGTGGATCCAGCGCGGCGACGGCTCAGCCAAGCCGGTCGTAGAACTTCGGCGAACTTTCCGCGAAGAGGCCTTTCCGGGCTTCGCCGCCCTGATCCTGAACCTCTCCCAGCTGGAGACGATGCCGCGCGGGTGGACCGCAGCGCTCGAGGCGACGCGGGGCGTCTACCTGCTGACCTGCCCACGGACCAGGGAGCAATATGTGGGTTCGGCCGCCGGCGCGGGTGGGTTCCTGTCGCGCTGGCGCGAATACGAAGTTACGGGCCACGGGGGGAACATCGCCCTGAAGAGCCGCGAGGCGACCGACTACCAGGTCTCGATCCTGGAAACGGTCGGCTCCACCGCGATCGACGCCGAAATCCTGGCGCTGGAATCCCGCTGGAAGACCAAGCTGCAGAGCCGCGAGATGGGTCTGAACCGGAACTAGCCCTGCCCGCCGCCGGCGTTAGCGAGGAGCGTGCCGAACGACCCGAGCATGGGCTCGAACAGGTGGCGCTCGAGCGCGGGGGCGAGCCGCCGGAGCAGGGCCGTGGCGGCAAGTTTCGCGAGGTCATCCCGCTTGCGGACTGACCCTGCGGGTTGGGGCAGTCGCTCAGCCCGCGGCCAGGCCGGCCACGTCGGACGCCATATCTACGAGGACCCAGCCATAGGCGCCGATCGCTGGAAGCGCCGTCGTGGCGATGCCGAAGGCGCGACCGCCGGCCCCGTGCGGATAGCCGCGCAGGAAGGTCGCGCGCCCGAGGCTGAAGAGGACGACGGTCGCGACAATATAGGCAAGCGCCGCTTCGCCGCCGACGGTGGCGAGGGCGATGATGGCGACGCTTGTGATGAACCCCTGTTCGAGGGTGTTCTGCAGGAAGGCCTTCGGCACCGCCAGGCGGGCACTCGGCCGGCTGTAGGCCGAACCGGCGTTGTCCTCGGCAGACCTGAACCGCACCTTGGCGACCATCCGCACGCCCAGCACGACCCAAAGCGCGATCACGAGGTCGGCCCTAAGCGCGAAGGCGAGACGCTCCGCCAGCCCCTCCGGGAACGTGAAGATCCTCGGGAGGCCGAGGCTCGCGAGCACCAGGGTCGGTCCGCAGACGGCGAAGGCCAGGAGCGCTTGCCGCACGACGGCCCGTTGCTCCTTCGGAAGATCGACATGCGGCGGCGAGACTGGCTGGGTCACGTGGACGGCCTCCTTGGGCGGGCCCAGAGCCGGTAGGTGTCCCCGAAGATCTCTGGATGCTCGAGTTCGTGGCGGTGCAGTCGCGCAAGATCGCGCAGCGCGCCGGAGCGGGTGTTCTGCGCGACGTAACGCGTGCGGTCGGCGGCGTGGCCAAATTGCACGCCCAGGAACTCAAGACCGGCGGCGCTAAGCATCTCGCCGATCTGCGGAAGGGTGAAGCGATGCTCGTTCACGTGGAATAGGAGGTCGCGACAGTCCGAAAGGGTCCAGAAGTCCGATGCGGGGCTCATCACGCCGTCCAGCGCCGGCGGCGCTCCGTCGAGCATCAAGGAACGCCGCAGCGCGCGAATGCCGTCCGGATCGTCTCGGTAACCTCCGCGGGCGATGTGGGCGCGCGCCTCGACGACCGCTCGTCGCCCGATCTCGCTGTAGAGGCCGACGAAGAGAAGGCCGTCCGGCCTCAGGAGTCCGGCAAGAACCTGAAGGCCCAGTGCCGGATCGGCCATGTGATGCAGCACGCCGAAGCTGTCGATCAGGTCAAACCGCTCCTCCAGCGTCGGCAGGTCCAGGATGTCGGCCTGCAGGTGTTCCACCTCGGCAAGCCCGTAAGCGCGCGCCTTACGCATGGCGTAGCCGAGACTGGCGGCGCTGAGGTCGATGGCCAGGATCGAGGCGCCGCGGTAGGTGGTCGCCACGCGCATGGTCTCGAGGCCCGTGCCGCAGCCGGCGATCAGCACGCGGGGGTGGTCAAGATCGGGGATCTCGCCGGCCGAAAGGTCAGGCAGCGCGTTCTGGATTGCTCTTGGGAAGGGCAGCGGGTCTCCGAGGCTGCAGCGGGTCCAGCGAGGGTAAGGGCTCTGCTCGTACTGTTGCTGGACAGCGCGCGAGATGATGTCGGTGGGTGGTTTGAGAACCGGCAGCTGCGCGCGCAGTTCGGCTTCCTCCGCCGGTTCGCTGAGCTGTTCGCGAAGGAGTTCGGCGAGCGCCGGCAGGGCGGAGCTCTCGAGCCGCATAGCGAGCGGAGTTGTGGCCAGCGGGCGATAGGCGGCGACGATCGCGATCTTGGTGAGGTCGCCGGCCTGCCCTCCGATGTCCTCACGATCGAGGGCCGTGATCAGGTCGGCCACACGGGCCTGCTCCGCAGGCGCGGCGAACAGGACGTATTCGTTGAGGAACGCCTGTCGGGCCAGCGCGATCGCGAGGCCGAGCTCCTCTTCGAGAGCGTCGGTCATCCCATCCGTCAGGTTCAGTAGGTCGGTCCGCAGCCGGACGAGCGTCAGTTCGATGGCCACGTCCGGTACGGGTGCGGAGGCGAGCAGGGCCCGGAACAGGCGATCCTGGATCAGCCGTGAGGCCGTCGCCGCCTCGCGCTCCAGCGTGCGCGCAAGTTCGGCGGGGGCCTGGGCGATCGTCTCCAGGAGCTGGTGGATTTCTGGATCCTGCCGCAACACGGCGATGGCCGCGGTCGCCAGGTTGCGGGGGTTGACGTCAGGCCGGTCGAACAGCTGCAGCAGGGTGTCGCGGAATCCCGGCATCGCGGGCGCCACACGTGTGTGGCGCAGCGCGCCGGCCAGGCGCCGCCAGGCCTCGGGGTCCTGGGGCCCGGCCTCTACGGCCTGCGCGAGCAGGGCCAGCCCGCCCGGCCCGTAGCCGAGCTGGAGGCGCGCCAGGCCGAGGTTCGCGAGCAGGATCGGACGCAGGGGATGGCCCACCGGCGCCGCCTTGCAGCCGGCTTCGAAGCGCTCCGCAGCCGCAGCGGCGTCGCCGTGCTGCAGGCGTAAGAGGCCCAGACCGTTAAGCGCGGCGAGCATTGCCGGCGCCCGTTTCAAGGCGGCGCGGTAGCAGCGCTCGGCATCCGTCCCCTGCCCCATCAAACGATAAGCGTCGCCTGCGGACGCGTAAGCTTCCGCAAAGTCGCTCTTCAGCGCCGCAGCGCGCTGGAAGAACTTCGCCGCGATTTCATAGGCCTGCAGCCGGCGATGGGCTTCGCCCAGATTGAATTGGATGAATGGGTTGTTCGGCTGGCCACTCGCGGCCTGTCGGAACCACCCGACCGCCTCGGCCGACCGGCCGGTGTTCATGGCGACCGTGCCGAGGACATTGAGCGCCGAAGGGTCCAACGGCTTGGCCGCAAGCACCCTTCGGGCGCATTGCTCGGCCTCGGTCCATCGGCCGGCGTTCGCATGCGCGACCGCCTGCTGCAAGGCGGGCAGGATCGGTGGCGGGCCGTTTGGCGCCGCGCTACGCGCCGAGGGTGGCGGAAGCCGTCTCATCCGACGTTCACGCGGGGCTCAGCGACCGCGCCTCCCGCAGGTCGATGCGGGCGTCGCGAATGATCGACCAGGCGGACTGCAGGAAAAGCCCCGAGATAATTACGGCCACCACGAGATCCGGCCAAGCGGTCTTGGTCCAGAACACCAAGCCGGCGGCGATCACGACCGCCACGTTGCCTAGGGCGTCGTTACGCGAGAAGAGCCAGACCGCGCGGACATTTGCGTCTCCGGCGCGGTGCGGGATCAGGACGAGCGCCGCGACCACATTGGCCACGAGCGCGATCATACCGAACGCGCCCATGAGCTCGGCTTCCGGCTGGTTCAGCACGAGGACGCGGTAGGCTGTGTTCAGGAGCACCCCGACGCCGAGCGCCGCGAGGAAGAGACCTTGGATCAGCGCCGAGCGCGCGCGCCAGACGAGCGACCAGCCGATCGCCAGCAGACCCAGGAACGTGATCAGCCCGTCGCCCATGAAGTCGAGGGCGTCGGCTTTCAGCGCCTGGGAACGGGCGACGAAGCCGGCGACGATCTCCACCAAACCGTAGCCGACGTTGATCAGCACCACGATCCATAGCGCCCGCCGATAGGCCGGCGTGATGTGGCTGAGGTCCTTCGGAAGTTCATCGTCGTCGGCCTTAGCCGGACTTCCTTCGCGGTCGAGATGGTAGCCGAGCTCCGTCACCGTCGCTTCGACCGCGGGCGTCCGTCTTGCCGCGTCGTCGACCTTCAAGGTCATCATCGACGATGCGATGGACACCCGCGCCTCCTCCACGCCGGGCAGCTTGGCGACCGCGGATTGGATTTTCTCGGCACAGCTCGAACAGTCCATGCCGGTGACCCGGTAACGGAGCGTCTCGGCGGCCGCTGTCGTACTCGACATGCGAATTCCTCCTGATCTCGCCACCCTACTTGCTCTAGCGGCTAGAGGATCAAGCCGTTGCGACGCATTTTTCGTATGTTCGGAGGGGGCTCTTGATCCTCTAGTGGCTTGAGCATGTATTCTGCTTGTTGAGACGTATTCTCACTCGCACTCAGGACGCTTCGATGCCGGCGCTCGCTCGCCTCTTCCTTGCGGTCGCCCTCGTCATGGCGGCCCAACTTCCCCTCACCGCCAGAGCGCAGGAGGCGGGTCCCTCAGCGGAAGTGGCGTGGCGCCTCCTCGACTACATCGCCGTGGATTACGCGGGCGCAGTCTCCGGCGGTCGGATCATCAGCGACGCCGAGTACGCCGAGATGCGCGAGTTCTCCGCCTCCGTGCGCAGCCGGATCGCCGCCTTACCGCCGAGTTCAGCCAAGTCGCGGCTCCTCTCCGAAGCCGCCGCGCTCGCCGTCGCAGTGGACCGCAGAGCGGATCCCGCCGCCGTGGCGCTCCAGGCCCGTAGCTTGGCGAGCGACCTGCTGAAGAGCTACCCTGTGCCGCTTGCGCCACGTCAGGCGCCTGACCTGACGAGGGGCGCGACGCTGTACGCCGAACAATGCGCCTCCTGTCATGGGCTGAGCGGCCGCGGCGACGGCCCCGGCGCCAAGGGGCTGGACCCGCCGCCAATCGCCTTCACCGACATCGCTCGGGCCAAGGAGCGCAGCCTTTTCGGGCTGTACCAAGTGATCGGTCAGGGTCTCGACGGCACGGCGATGGCGAGCTTCGCCCATCTGTCGTCCGAGGACCGCTGGGCGCTCGCCTTCTATGTGGGGAGCCTCGCCTATTCGCCGGACGCCCAACGCGCCGGCGAGCAGGCCTGGCGCGGCCGCGCC
>JAHUZY010000434.1 GCA_019264505.1 Phenylobacterium sp.
GCTCTGGCCGGGCCGTTCACTCAGATGTCCAGCCGGTAGACCCGGCGTGCGGTGTCGTGGAACAGGGCGGCCTTCTCTTCGGCCGAGGCGCTCGCCGTCAGACGCTTGAAGGCGTTCCACAGGGTGGCGTAGTCGCAGGTCCCCGCATCGACCGGGAAGTTGCTTTCGAACATGCAGCGGTCTGCGCCGAAGGCTTCGATGGCGGTCTCCACATAGGGCCGCCATTCCTGGGCGAGCATCTCCGAAGTCGCCGGCGGCTCGGCCATGAAGCTCGCAAAGCCCAGGAACGGCATGGCCAGCCCGCCGATCTTGCAGACCACATTGGGGCGCTCGGCCAGGGCCTTGATGTTGTTGCGCCACACCCCGAACCGCGCCTCGCGCTGGCCGGCATAGGCGCCGATGCCGAGCGGCGTGCCCACATGGTCGAGGATGATGGTGGTTTCGGGAAAGGCGCTCGCCAGATCCACCAGGTCCGGGAGCTGCGGCTCCAGCAGCCAGGCGTCGAAGGACAGGCCGTGGCTGGCCAGGTGAGAAAATCCCGTCCGGAAGGCTGCGCTGCGATAGAGGCCGGCCGCCAGCCCGCCCAGGGGACCCAGCACCGCCGGGTCTGGATCATGGCGGGCGCTCTGACGGACGCCGCGGAACCGCCCACCGCCCGCGGCCAGATGGGCCTCCAGAACCGGCGCCACCGCATCCCCAAGCGTGAGATCGGCATGACCGACAATGCCGGCGCAGGCGCGGGCCTCGCCATAGAGGCCGCTGGCGCTCATGGCGGCCACGCCGTTGACGAACTCCGTCTCGCCGACGGGCGCCAGGGCCGCGGGCGCGCCGGCCCGGTACATGGCGCCGCATTCGACGAAGACGGTGGCCTGCACATTGTGGCCCGCGCCCAGGTCGGCCAGCAGCTGCTCCAGCAGGTAGTGGGGCGAGCGACGGAGGAGGGCGTCGAAGCCGTGGCGCGGCGGCGGCGAGTCGGCGCCGAACCGCCCGCGCATGTCCCACAGGTGGTGGTGCGGATCGATGATCGGCAGGTCGGGTTCGAGAATGGTCTCGCGCGCCACGGCTGTCTCCTCCTCGGGGCGTCCCTCGCCCGCCCTAGATCCAGCGACGGACCTTGGCGCGATAGGCGGCATAGTCCGAGCCGAACCGCCGGGACATTGCGCGCTCTTCGAATGGAATGTACCAGACCTGCGCCGCCAGGAAGAAGGCCAGCACCGGCAGGATCGGCGTCGCCCGACCGATCAGCAGCGCTGCGCCCGCCAGCAGCAGCAGGAAGCCAAGGTACATGGGGTTCCGGCTGACCCGGAACAGACCTGAGGTCACCAAGAGGTCGGGATCGTCGAAGGTTTTGATGTTCGTCCCAAGTCTGCGGAACGCCCGCGCGCCCGCCACAGCCATGGACACGCCCAGGACAGCGACAGCCGCCCCGAGCCAGGTCCAGGGGGCGGTGATGAGGACCGGTCCGGGGGCGACAAGGGCCAGGAACGCCATGGCGGCGAGGCAGATCAGGACTAGCAGTGGGGGCAGGGGCCTCATGGATCAATCTCCGGGGTCAGGGCGCGATGCAACAGGGCGTCCAGGGCCAGCGTCACGGCCAGTCGATCAGCCCCTTCGCGGACGGCGTCAGCGGCCTCATGCATAGCTGCGAAGAGCATTCGCGCGGTGAGGCCGGCGGGAACCGGCGCAAAGACGCCGGCCTCCTGGCCCGCGCTGATCATGGCCGCCAGTCTGGCGGGGCCGCCCCGGTGGACCGGGACGGGCCGGTTGCGGGCGAAGTCTGAATGGAAAAGGGCGTCGTGCAGGCCCTCCATTTCCAGATTGAATCTGATGTAGGCCGCCGCGATCCGGCGCAGGGTCGCAGGCCAGTCCACGGGCCCGTCCAATTCCACCGGCTCAGGGGCCAGCGCCTCGAACCGGGCGAACAGCTCGTCCCGCAACGCCTCGAGCAGATCGTCCCAGGTGGGGAAGTAGAGATAGAAGGTTCCCTTGGCCGCCCCGGCCTCAGCGACGACATCCTCGACCCGGACGCCATCGGCGCGCCGCCGGAGCAGACGTTCCGCAGCCTGCAAAAGCTCCCGCCGTCGATCGGCCGGATCCAGGCGTCGCCTCGGTTCGCGCATCAACGCCCCCTAATGACCAGCGGTCATCATTAATGACCATTGGTCACTTGTCAATGTGCCGCACCCACCCCCAGCCCCGCCGGCAACCGCGGAAAGCAAATCGTAGGCATTCCCATGCCAGTGGTAGTCGAGCTGCGCAGAACGCCGAGGCCGAGACTTGCCCACCCTGAGCATCCCCAGCGCCGACGACATCAAGGTCGAGCCCGCGGTTCTGGCCGAGTCCCAGACGCCGATCCTGAGGATGTGCGCGGCCTTCGCCACCATCTACTATCTGGTCATCAGCCTCTCGCATCCGTTCTTCGAGCACGGGCTCGCACTGCGCGTTCTTGTCGGTCTGTCGACGACCACAACCGTCGTCGGGTTCCTGATCTGGCGCCGGCTGCGTGATCCCATGAGCCTACCGCGCCTGGAGGCGGCGGCGGTGCTGCTGTTCGGGCTATTCCTGGCCAATGTCACCGCGCAACTTACCTTCCACTTCGAGCCGCTGAAGCTGATCTACTACGTGCTGCTGGCCCTGGCCTTCGCCACCTCCGCCCCAACCCGGCGGGTGGGTTATGGCGCCGCGATCGTGTCTTTGGCCGGACTTGTGCTGATGGCGCGCGAGGCGCCGGGCAACCTGATCGGTGAATACGTCTTCGTGGGCGTCGCCAGCCTCTTCGCCGCGGTCGGCATATCCTCCCTCATGCGGGCGGCGGTGTTGCGGGAGATCCGCGCGCGGCTCGCCACAGACAAGCTCAACCGCGCCCTGCGCCACGAACTGGCCCGCAATCAGGACCTCGCCCGGGAGGCCCAGGGCCTGGCGGTGGCGGCCCGGACGGCCGATCGCACCAAGAGCGAATTCCTCGCCACCATGAGCCACGAAATCCGCACCCCGCTGAACGGGGTCCTGGGGATGGTTCAGGTGATGGAGCGTGACGAGCTTGCGCCGGCCCAGCGGGAAAGGCTGGTGACGGTCAGGGGTTCGGCCGTCGATCTGCTCGATATCCTGAACGCCATCCTGGACGTCTCCCGCATCGAGGCCGGGGAAATGTCGCTCTATGCGGCGCCCTTCGACCTGGAGCACTTCGCCGAAACCCTGCGCAGGCTGTATGGTCCGCTGGCCGCCGACCGGGGGTTGGCCTTCCGGCTCGATGTCTCGCCCGTGGTCGCCGGCGAGCGGCTGGGCGATGAGGTGCGGGTCCGGCAGATCCTCAGCAATCTGATCTCCAACGCGCTCAAATTCACCGAGGCGGGATCGGTGATCGTGCGGATCGGCGGCGATGACCGCCGGCTTATCTGCGAGGTTCAGGACACGGGCATGGGGATTCCGCAGGATCAGCAGGCCCGCATCTTCGAGAAATTTGTTCAGGCCGATTCCTCGAACACGCGCCGTAGCGGCGGGACCGGACTGGGTCTGGCCATCTGCCGTGACCTCGCCGAGCTGATGGGCGGCCACATCACCTTCACCAGCCAGCCAGGGCTGGGTAGCCGCTTCACGCTGGACCTGCCGTTGCCGGCCGTCGTCGCCCAGGCGCAGGCGACCCCCGCGCCCCCGCCGGCGCCGCAAGCGAAGCCACCGCCCATGGCGGCGCTGGCGCCCGTTGGGGCCGTCTCCGGCCGCAGGCTTCTGATCGCCGACGACAATCTGGCCAACCGCGCTGTCCTGCAGACGCTGCTGGAAGGGGAGGGGGCTGAATGCGGTCTCGCCGCCGATGGGATCGAGGCGGTCGAAGCCTGGGAGACCGGCCGCTGGGATGTGGTCCTGATGGACATACACATGCCCCGGCTCGACGGACTGGCCGCCGTCCGTCAGATCCGCACCCTCGAACGGGCGCAGTTCCGGGATCGCACCCCCGTGATTGCGGTCACCGCCAGCGTCATGGCCGACGAGATCCGACGCTATACCGGAGCGGGCATCGACGCCGTCGCGGCCAAGCCGGTGCAGTTTGAGGCGTTGTTGTGCCAGATCGAGCAGGTCATGGCGGAGGCTCAGACCCGCCAAGCGGGCCCCGCTTCAGATCCCGCGGCCCGCCTCGCCTGATCGCTCCTGTCCCAAGGGACGGCGACCGCCTCATCCTGGTGAACCCTTCTGGTGTCTCGCGCGCTTCTGCGTCGGCTCCAGAGGAGGATCACGCCATGGCCGACGATATCTACGGAAAACGGAACCCTGGCGCGGGGGGTGAAACCCATCAGACCGCCTCTGGCGACACGCCGGTCCTGACCACCCAGCAGGGCATTCCGGTCGCTGACGACCAGAACAGCCTGAAGGTCGGCGCCCGAGGCCCGACCCTGCTGGACGATTTTCACCTGCGCGAAAAGCTCTTCCACTTCGACCATGAACGCATCCCTGAGCGGGTGGTCCATGCCCGGGGCTTCGGCGTGCACGGCTATTTCGAGGCCGCCGAGTCCCTCTCCGACCTGACCCGGGCCGAACCCTTCCAGAAGGCGGGGCAGCGCACGCCGGTCTTCGTACGGTTCTCCACGGTCGCCGGCTCCAAAGGCTCCCCCGACCTGCCCAGGGACGTGCGCGGCTTTGCGGTGAAGTTCTACACCCAGGAGGGCAACTGGGACCTGGTGGGCAACAACATCCCGGTCTTCTTCATCCAGGACGCGATCAAGTTCCCCGACCTGATCCACGCGGCCAAGCCCGCCCCGGACCGTGGGTTCCCGCAGGCCCAGACCGCCCATGACAACTTCTGGGACTTCATCACCCTGAGCCCAGAGTCGATGCACATGGTCATGTGGGCCATGTCGGACCGGGCGATCCCGCGGTCACTGCGGTTCATGGAGGGCTTCGGCGTCCACACCTTCCGGTTCATCAACGCCGAGGGGAAGTCGAGCTTCGTCAAGTTCCACTGGAAGCCCAAGCTAGGTCTTCAGTCGGTGCTGTGGAACGAGGCGTTGAAGATCAACGGCGCCGATCCCGATTTCCACCGCCGCGACCTGTGGGACGCGGTCGACAGCGGCCAGCCGCCGGAATGGGAGCTGGGCGTCCAGGTGTTCGACGAGGCCTTCGCCGACGAGTTCGAGTTCGACATCCTCGATCCCACCAAGATCATTCCCGAAGAGCGCATTCCGGTGCGGATCATCGGCCGCATGGTGCTGGACAACAACGTCCAGAACTTCTTCGCCGAAACCGAGCAGGTGGCCTTCTGCACCCAAAACGTGGTGCCCGGCATCGGCTTCACCAATGACCCCCTGCTGCAAGGGCGGAACTTCTCCTATCTGGACACCCAGCTGAAGCGTCTGGGCGGGCCCAACTTCACCCACATCCCGGTGAACGCGCCGCGCTGCCCGGTCCACAACTTCCAGCAGGATGGCCACATGGCCATGCGCAATCCCGTTGGTCGCGCCAATTACGAGCCCAACAGCTGGGGCGAACAGGGCGGCCCGCGGGAGAGCCCGGAGCGGGGTTATCCCCATTTTGCGGCCGCCGAATCCGGCGAGACCCGCCAGATCAGGGCCGAGGCCTTCGCCGACCACTACAGCCAGGCCCGCCAGTTCTTCATCAGCCAGACGCCGATCGAACAGAAGCACATGGGCGACGCCCTGGTGTTCGAGCTCAGCAAGGTCGAGCGCCTGGCCATCCGGGAGCGCATGGTCGGCCACCTGCGCAATATCGATGAAGGCCTGGCCAAAACCGTGGCCACAGGCCTGGCGCTTGCGAAGATGCCCGCCGCCCTGAAGCCCGCCCGGCCGGTCGTGCAGGACCTGCCGCCGTCGGACGCCCTGAGCATGCTCAAGCGTCCCCTGCCCCGGTTCGAAGGGCGCAAGTTCGGCCTGTTGCTGACCGATGGCGCCGATGCGGGCCTCTTCAAGGCGCTGACCGAGGCGATCACCGCAGAAGGCGCCATCTTCGAAGTGATCGCCCCACACATCGGCGGCGTGACACTCAGCGATGGCGTTGCGCAGCCGGCTGACCAGAAGATCGATGGCGGCCCATCGGTGCTCTACGACGCTGTCGCCGTCCTGGTGTCTGAGGAGGGCGCCGCCATGCTCTCCAAGGACAAGACGGCCAAGGACTTCGTCAACGACGCCTTCGCCCACTGCAAGTTCATCGCCCACACGTCAGCGGCCGAGGTCCTGTTCGCCAAGGCGGGCGTGGCCGATGACATGGATGAGGGCTTTGTCAGCCTTGCTTCGGCGAAGGACGCCAAGACCTTCGTTGAAGCCTGTCGCGCCATCCGTCTCTGGGCGCGGGAGATGAAGGTCGATCTGGACGCCGCAGCGCTCTCCTGACC
>JAHUZY010000482.1 GCA_019264505.1 Phenylobacterium sp.
CCGGCCTTCCGGGTGGGCGCCCTGATGGGCGCGCGGGTGATCCATGTGATGACCCACGATTCCATCGGTCTGGGCGAAGACGGCCCAACCCACCAGCCGGTGGAGCATCTGGCCTCCCTGCGGGCCATGCCGAACCTGAACGTCTATCGCCCGGCCGATGCGGTGGAGGCCGCCGAGTGCTGGAAGCTGGCCCTGTCGACGCCGACCACGCCCTCGATCATGGCCCTGTCGCGCCAGAAGGTGCCTGCCGCCCGGACAGAGCCTGCGGGCGAGAACCTGTCGGCCCGCGGCGCCTATGAGCTGCGCGCCGCCGATGGCGAGGCCAAGGCCACCATCTTCTCCACCGGGTCCGAGGTCTCCATCGCGCTGGCGGCCCGCGACCTGCTGCAGGCCCGCGGCGTGCCCACCCGGGTGGTTTCGGTCCCCTGCTGGGAGCTGTTCTCGGCCCAGACGCCGGAATACCGCGCCTCTGTGATCGGCAAGGCGCCGGTCCGCGCGGCGGTGGAAGCCGCCGTCAGCCTCGGCTGGGAGCGGTTCATCGGCGAGGACGGGGTCTTCATCGGCATGTCGAGCTTCGGCGCCAGCGCCCCCTATGAGCGGCTCTACAAGGAATTCGGCATCACCGCGCAGGCCGTGGCCGACGCCGTCCAGGCCAAGGTCTAAGCCCCATGCGCCTGGGCACGCCGCTCTCGCCAAGCGCTCTGCGCGTCCTGCTGCTGGGCTCGGGCGAGCTCGGCAAGGAGGTGGCCATCGAGCTGCAGCGCCTGGGCTGCGAGGTGATCGCCGTCGACCGCTATGCCGATGCACCCGCCATGCAGGTGGCCCATCGCAGCCACGTCATCGCCATGACGGATGCTGCGGCCCTACGCACCGTGGTCGAGGCCGAGCGGCCCCACCTGATCGTGCCCGAGATCGAGGCCATCGCCACCGACGAGCTGGCGGCGATCGAGGCGGCGGGCCTCGCTGTGGTGATCCCCACGGCCCGGGCCGCCCAGCTGACCATGAACCGCGAGGGCATCCGCCGCCTGGCCGCCGAGGAGCTGGGTCTGGCTACCTCGCCCTACGCCTTCGCCTCCACAGAGGCCGAGCTGGCCGCGGGCGCAGCCGCCGTCGGCTATCCCTGCTTCGTCAAGCCGGTGATGTCCTCCTCGGGCAAGGGCCAGTCCTATGTGCAGGACGAAGCCGGGATTGCGGAGGCCTGGCGCTACGCCCTGGAGGGCGGCCGGGTCGAACAGGCCCGGGTCATCGTCGAGGGGCGCATCGATTTCGACTTCGAGATCACCCAGCTGACCGTGCGAGCCCGCGGCCCCGACGGCGAGGTGGCCACCCACTTCTGCGAACCCATCGGCCACCGCCAGGTCCAGGGCGACTATGTGGAGAGCTGGCAACCGCAGCCCATGAGCCCCTTCGCCCTGAAGCGCGCCCGGGAGATCGCCGCCCGCGTCACCGCCAGCCTGGGGGGCCTTGGCCTCTTCGGGGTCGAGCTGTTCGTCAAGGGCGACGAGGTCTGGTTCTCCGAGGTCAGCCCCAGGCCCCACGACACCGGCCTGGTGACCCTGGCGACCCAGGTGCAGAGCGAGTTTGCCCTGCACGCCCGGGCGATCCTGGGCCTGCCGGTGGATGTGACCCTGCGCGAGCCCGGCGCCAGCGCGGTGATCTATGGCGGCATGGAAGCCCTTGGCGTGGCCTTTGAGGGCGTGGCTGAGGCCCTGGCCGTGCCCGGCGCGGACCTTCGACTGTTCGGCAAGCCAGAGGCCTTTGCGCGCCGCCGCATGGGCGTAGCGCTGGCCCGGGCCGCCACCATCGAGGCCGCCCGGACCCGCGCTCTGGAGGCTGCGGCCAAGGTTCGCGTGGTCAAGGGCGACTGAGGCGATGGTCGAGGTTCGGCGGGTCGCCACCTCCGAGAAGGCCGAGCTCCGCCGTCTGCTCGATCCCTACCTGACCGCCCATGCCGACCTCGTCGATCCGGAGCGCCATCACGGCGATCCCACCGACTATCCCCATTTTGACGCCTATTGGACGGAGCCCGAGCGCCGGCCGTTCTGGATTGTCGTGGACGCGGAGGCGGTGGGATTTGCGCTGGTGAAACGCTATTCCCCGTCAGGGCTGGGATGCGATGCTGCGGTCGCCGAGTTCTGCATCCTGCCGCCTTGGCGGCGCACAGGGATCGGCCTGGCCGCCGCCCGCGCCGTCTTCGCCACCACGCCTGGCCTTTGGGAGCTTCAGGTCTATGAGGCGACGGTGCCGGCCCTGGCCTTCTGGCCCCGCGCCATCGCCGCGGCAGGCGCTCGCGATGTCACCGAGCTTCGGATGGCGGACCGGCGCATCCACCGCTTTCGCATCGATTGAAACCGGCGCCGGATCACATTCGCCGGCCGGCCGGACAGATCGGGCTCACTTCCCCTTGACTCGCGCGCGGGCGCCCGCACAAAACCCCGGCAAAACAATCGGAAAACGTCGCCCGCCGACCCTTATCTCGCCAGGAGAACACCACCATGACCGTCCGCGTCGCCATCAACGGTTTCGGCCGCATCGGCAGGCTCGTCCTGCGCTCGATCATCGAGCATGGCCGCACCGACATCGAAGTGGTGGCGATCAACGATCTGGGCCCCGTCGAGACCAACGCCCACCTGCTGCGCTATGACAGCGTACACGGCCGCTTCCCCGGCGTGGTCACCGTCGACGGCGACACGATCAATGTGGGCCGCGGGCCGATCAAGGTGACGGCGATCCGCAACCCGGCCGAGCTGCCGCACAAGGAACTGGGCGTCGATATCGCCCTGGAATGCACCGGCCTGTTCACCACCAAGGAAAAGGCCGCCGCCCATCTGGAAGCCGGCGCCAAGCGCGTCCTGGTGAGCGCGCCCTGCGACAACGCCGACAAGACCATCGTCTTCGGCGTCAATCACAACGTCCTGACGAAGGACGACCTGATCGTCTCCAACGCCTCGTGCACCACCAACTGCCTGGCCCCCATCGCCAAGGTGATCCATGAGCTGTGCGGCATCGAGCGTGGCTACATGACGACGATCCACGCCTATACCGGCGACCAGCCGACGCTGGACACCATGCACAAGGACCCCTACCGCGGCCGGGCTGCGGCCATGTCCATGATCCCCACCTCCACCGGCGCGGCCAAGGCCGTGGGCCTGGTGCTGCCGGAACTGGCCGGCAAGCTGGACGGCTCCTCGATCCGCGTGCCGACCCCCAATGTCTCGGTGGTCGATCTGAAGTTCGTGCCGGGCCGCAAGGTGACCAAGGACGAGATCAACGCCGCCCTGCAGGCCGCCGCCGACGGCGCCATGAAGGGCGTTCTCGACACCTCCAACGATCCGCTGGTGTCCATCGACCTCAACCATATCGCCGCCTCGTCCACCGCCGCCCTGCCCCAGACCCAGGTGATCGAAGGCCAGCTCGGCCGGGTTCTGTCCTGGTATGATAACGAGTGGGGCTTCTCGACCCGGATGAGCGACACCGCGCTCGCCATGGCCAAGCTGATCTGATCGGCTCCCCGGACGTTCGCCCTCGAGGCCGATGCGCCCGGGTTCCGGCCCGGGCGCGGCCCGCCGCCCACGCCCTGACTGCTGGAAGCCGATGACCTTCAAGACTCTCGACGACGCGGATCTCTCCGGGAAGCGCGCCCTGGTGCGTGTGGACTTCAACGTGCCGATGCATGAGGGCGAGGTGTCCGACGACACCCGCCTCCAGGCTGCGGTCCCGACCATTCAGAAGCTGCGCCAGGGCGGCGCCAAGGTGGTGCTGCTCGCCCACTTCGATCGCCCGAAGGGCAAGGTCGTGCCGTCGATGAGCCTGGAGCCCATCGTCCCGGCCCTGGCCAAGGTGCTCGGCGCGCCGGTGGCCTTCGCCGCCGACTGCGTCGGTGAGGTAGCCGTCGCGGCGGTGGACGCCCTGGGTCCCGGCGACGTGCTGCTGCTGGAGAACGTCCGCTTCCACGCCGGCGAAGAGGGTAACGACCCCGCCTTCGCCAAGGCCCTGGCCGCCAATGGCGACCTTTATGTGAACGACGCCTTCTCGGCCGCGCACAGGGCCCACGCCTCCACCGAGGGCCTGGCCCACGTGCTGCCCGCCTATGCCGGCGAGCAGATGCGCCTGGAGCTGTCGGCCCTGGACAAGGCGCTGGGCAAGCCCGAGCGCCCGGTCCTCGGCATCGTCGGCGGCTCGAAGGTCTCGACCAAGCTCGACCTGCTCAGCCACCTGGTGACCAAGCTCGACAAGCTGGCCATCGGCGGCGGCATGGCCAACACCTTCCTCTACGCCCAGGGCCACGATGTCGGCGCGTCCTACTGCGAGAAGGACATGGCCGAGACCGCCCGGGACATCATCCGCCTGGCCGGCCAGCACAACTGCAAGCTCTTCCTGCCCCTGGACATCGTAGTGGCAGAGAAGATGGCGCCGGGCGCGCCGGCCCGGGTCCGCACCCTGGGCGCCGTGGACGAGCACGAGCGTATCCTCGACGCCGGCCCCGAGACGGTGGAGCGCCTCTGCCGGGCGATGGACAATTCCAAGACCCTGGTCTGGAACGGCCCGCTGGGCGTGTTCGAGATGCCGCCCTTCGACAAGGGCACCGTCACCGCGGCCCGCCACGCAGCCTCGCTGGTGAAGGCCGGCAAGCTGGTGGCCGTGGCCGGCGGCGGTGATACGGTGGCGGCTCTGAACGCGGCGGGCTGCGCAGACGACTTGACCTTCGTCTCGACGGCCGGCGGCGCGTTCCTTGAATGGATGGAAGGCAAGACCCTGCCCGGCGTGGCGGCTCTGAGCCAGTAAGAGACAAAGAGAGAAACGGACGGATACGGCGATGGCCCGGATTACCCTGAGACAGCTTCTCGATCATGCCGCCGAGCACAGCTATGGCGTGCCGGCCTACAACATCAACAACATGGAACAGGGCCTGGCGATCATGGAGGCCGCCCATGCGGTCAATGCGCCGGTCATCATCCAGGCCAGCCGCGGGGCGCGCTCCTACGCCAACGACATCGTGCTCAAGCACCTGATCGACGCGCTCGCCGAAATGTACCCGCACATCCCGATCTGCATGCATCAGGACCACGGGAACAACGAGGCCACCTGCGCAACGGCGATCCAGTTCGGCTTCACCTCGGTGATGATGGACGGCTCGCTGATGGCCGACGCCAAGACGCCCGCCGACTACGACTACAACGTCAAGGTCACCCGCAACGTGGTGGACATGGCCCATTGGGTCGGCGCCAGCGTCGAGGGCGAACTGGGCGTGCTGGGCAGCCTTGAGACCGGCATGGGCGAGAAGGAAGACGGCCACGGCTTCGAGGGCAAGCTCGGCCATGACCAGCTGCTCACTGATCCGGACCAGGCCGTGGAGTTCGTGAAGGCCACCCAGGTGGATGCGCTGGCCATCGCCATGGGCACCAGCCACGGCGCCTACAAGTTCACCCGCAAGCCGGACGGCGACGTCCTGGCCATGAACGTGATCGAAGAGATCCACCGCCGCCTGCCCAACACCCACCTGGTGATGCACGGCTCGTCCTCGGTGCCGCAGGACCTGCAGGACATCATCAACCAGTATGGCGGCCAGATGCCCCAGACCTGGGGCGTGCCGGTGGAAGAGATCCAGCGCGGCATCAAGCACGGTGTGCGCAAGATCAATATCGACACCGACAACCGGATGGCCATGACCGGCGCCATCCGCAAGGTGTTCGCCGAGAACCCGTCGGAATTCGACCCGCGCAAGTATCTGAAGCCCGCCATGGACGCCATGCGCGCGGTCTGCCAGCAGCGGTTCGAAGAGTTCGGCTGCGCCGGCTGGGCCGACAAGATCAAGCCGCTGCCGCTTTCGGTCATGGCCAAGCGCTACGCCGCCGGCGAGCTGGACCCGAAGATCGGGGTGAGCCGCCAGGCGGCGGAGTAGGCGAAGCCCGCCTCTGCAAACGAGAACGCCGGCCAGGGTGACC
>JAHUZY010000510.1 GCA_019264505.1 Phenylobacterium sp.
CCCTCGGATCAAGTCCGAGGGCGACGGGGTGGAAGATGGGACGGCAGGAAACGAAGGGGTCGGCGGCCTTCGTCTTCGTGTCCTTCACGGCCCTTTTCGCCCTTCGTGTGCCCCTCTCCAGGGCGCGGACGCCACCTTGCCCGTGGCCGGTCCCTGGCCGACAGTGGCGGCGCGCTCAGTCTGGCGCGTCTTGGGATGATCGCCATGCCCCTCCTGCTCGACCGCCGCATGCTGATGGCCTTCGGGGCCGCCGCGGCCCTGCCGCTCTCAGCCGCCCGCGCCCAGACGCCGGCGTCGAGCCCGGCGGACGTCGCCTTCGACGCCCTGGCGGCCGCCTGGCTGGAGGCCAGCCTGCGGCTCAGCCCGATCACCGCCACGCTCTGGGGGGACCACCGCTATGACGACCGGCTGGATGATCTGAGCCTTGCGGGATGGGCCGCCCGTCGCGACAGCGCCGCGGCCTTCCTCGCTCAGCTGTCCGCCATCGCGCCCGCCGAGCTCAGCCGTGAGCGGCAGGTGGACGCCGCCATCCTGCGTAACAGCCTGGCTGGCGAGGTCTGGACCCACGACACCCTGCAGACCCACCGGTGGGACCCGCTGATCTACCAGTCCTCGGTGGGCTCGGCCCTCTATGGGCTGATCGCCCGGGACTTCGCCCCCCTGCCGCAGCGGCTGGTCTCGGCCACCGCCCGGATGAACGGCTTTCCGGGCCTGATGGCGCAGGTGCGCGAAAGCCTCGATCCCGCCCGGACGCCGAAGATCCATGCGCAGACCGTCTCAGGCCAGAACGCCGGCTTGGTGAGTCTGGTCGATCTGTTGCTGGCCGAGATCGCCGCCCTTGACGCCAAGGGCCAGGCCGAGCTGCGCGCCGCCGCAGAGCTCGCCAAGACCGCCATCGCCGAGCACCAGGCCTGGATCGACGGGGTCCTGGTCCCGCAGGCGGCCGGCGAGTGGCGGCTCGGCGCCGACCTCTATGACGCCAAGCTGGCCTTCGCCCTCGACAGCCCCCTGAGCCGCGCCGAGATCAAGGCCGCCGCCGAGGAGGCGCTAGCCCAGGTCCGCGCCGAGATGTACGACATCGCCCGCCAGGTGCTGGTGGCCAGGGACGCCCCGCCGACCCCGGCCAGGCCCACGCCTGATGAGGAGCAGGCCGCCATCGCCGCGGCCATGGAGCTGGTCTATGCCGACCGGGCGACGCCTGACACGTTGATCGAGACGGCCCAGGCCAAGCTCGACGCCGCCATCGCCTTTGTCGCGGCCAACCCCATCGTCACCCCGCCCACCGAGCCGGTGCAGCTGGTGCTGACGCCGGAGTTCCAGCGCGGCGTGGCCGTGGCCTATTGCGATCCGCCCGGCCCGCTCGATCGGGAGCTGCCCACCTTCTACAAGCTCTCGCCCATCCCCGACGACTGGACCCCCGAACAGGCCGACTCCTTCCTTAGGGAATACAACAACTGGACGCTCGAGGGCCTGACCGTCCACGAGGGCACGCCTGGCCACTACCTGCAGCTGGCCATCTCCAACCGCCACCCGTCGGTGCTGCGCTCGGTGCTGTGGTCAGGGAGCTTTGTGGAGGGCTGGGCCTGCTACGCCCAGGACGTGATGGTCGAGGCCGGCCACCGGGACGGTCATCCCCTCTACCGGCTGGCCAATCTGAAGTTCCTGCTGCGGGTGATCACCAACGCCATCCTCGACATCGGCGTCCATGTGGAGGGCTGGGATGAGGCCCGGGCCATGCATCTGATGACCCACGACGCCTTCCAGCAGGAGCGGGAGGCGGCCGGCAAATGGACCCGCGCCCGTGTCTCCTCAGCCCAGCTGCCCACCTATTTCGTCGGCTGGCGGGAGCACTGGTCCCTGCGGCGGGAGGCGCAGGCCAAGGCTGGCGCCGCCTTCGACATGAAGGCCTATCACGACGAGCTGCTCAGCCATGGCTCCCCGCCGGTGCGGGTGTCGCGCCAGCTGATGTTCGACCTTCCGGTGGGGTGACCGTCACCCTGGGCCTCGTGCCCAGGGTCCCTCGCGCCGCTTGCGCCCGCCTTCGACAGGGACCCTCGGGACAAGCCCGAGGGTGACGACGGTGAGGTGAGGGGCCGGCCTAGCCGCCGTCCTGCGACCTCAGCCATCGCGCCATCAGGTACAGGTGCAGGGCGTGGACGGCGATATAGACCAGGCAGACCAGGGCCAGCACGATCCGGAAGGTCAGCCGCTCGTCCGGTTCCACCCAGAGGCTCGCCAGGGTGAAGGGCGTGAGGGTGAAGACCGCCAGCAGCGGCGTGATCGACAGGGCGATGTCCCGCGACGCCGACCAGGTCGGCAGCCCCTTGATCCCCCATTGCATCGGCAGCTTCGTTCCCGCCGGCGCCCGTCGGGCGAAGGCGAGCGACATGGCCGCCAGGGCCAGAACCGTGATGCTCGAAACGAAGGGCGCGCTCAACATGCCGCCAGCTTGGCAGGTTTGGCTCCCGACTCAAACCGGCGGGCCGCCGGGGACGGGATGGACGGGGCCCTCGGGAGTGATAGCCTGACCGCATGGCTCCCATGGCATCCATCCAGCAGTCGGTCTCCACATGGGCGCAGCCCCTCCCGGACGCGGCTTCGGACGACCGGAAACGGCTGCTGGCCGCCCTGGCGCAACAGGTGTGCGCCCTGGGATCGGGACGGCTCGAGGTGGCCGTGGAC
>JAHUZY010000511.1 GCA_019264505.1 Phenylobacterium sp.
CCTCTCGATCACCGAGTGGCGGCCGGTCACCGGCACATTGCCGCCGATGTCGGACGCCCACTGGGACTCCGAATTCGCCAAGTACAAGCAGATCCCCCAGTACCAGCTGGTCAACCGGGGCATGTCCCTGGAGGAGTTCAAGGTTATCTACTGGTGGGAGTGGGCGCATCGCTTCCTCGGCCGCCTTGTGGGCCTGGCCTACGCCCTGCCGTTCGCCTACTTCCTGATCCGCAAGCAGATTCCCAAGCGTCTGATCCTGCGCTGCGCCGGCCTGCTGGCCCTGGGCGGCCTGCAGGGGGCGATTGGCTGGTGGATGGTCTCAAGCGGTCTGGCTGACCGGGTGTCGGTCGCTCCGGAACGGCTGATGGTCCATCTGGGCCTGGCCTTCATCCTGTTCTCCGCGCTTATCTGGACGGCGTTGGACGCGTGGCGTGGCGAGGCGCGCCAGCCTTTGCCCAGTCCCTGGAGCCTAATGGCCCTGGGATTGATGGGGCTGATCTTCCTGCAGATTTTGCTGGGCGCCCTGGTGGCCGGCAATGACGCCGGCCGGGTCTACAACGACTGGCCGCTGATGAACGGGACCCTCTTCCCGCGGGATTATGCGGGCGAGGGCATCTGGGGAACCATCGCCCATAGCCAGGGCGCGGTGCAGTTGCACCACCGCCTGCTGGGCTACGTTCTAACGATCGTCGTGATCTGGATGGCGATCAGCGCGCGGCGGACCAACTATGTGCCGCCGCCGGCCAAGCGCCTGATGATGGCCACCACCCACGCGACCCTGCTGCAGGTGGTGCTGGGGATCGCCACCCTGATGCTGGTCGCCCCCCTATGGCTCAGCATGATCCACCAGTTCCTGGCCGCCGTGGTCCTGGGCCTGGCGACGGCCTTCGCCTGGCGGATTCGCCGGGTCTAGAGCATCTTCCGGTAAGTGTGACGCGGTTATCGGGTCAAAAATGCTCTAACCTTATGATCTAGAGCCCTTTTTATCTAATCTGATTGAATCGCTCAGATCGGAAAGGGCTCTAGGCCGCCGCCGCACGCTGGGCTTAGGCGCGGAAGCTGTCCCACGGCCCGGTGATCGCCACCGTCAGGCCCGGCCAGTAGATGTTGACGAAACAGGTGGAGCCATCCGGGGAGAAGCAGGCGCCGGCCAGCTCGGCGTTCCCCTCGAAAACATTGCGGGCGATGGTGTAGACGCGCCCGTCAGGCGTGATGCCCTTCAGGTGATTGCGCAGGGTGTCCGAATAGCGGTCCTCGCACGCGAAGATGTGCCCCCAGGGCGAGATGGCCAGATTGTCGGCGAAGTCCATGACCCGGTTGTCCGTCGGCTCGACAAACAGCTCCAGATAGCCGGGTGCGTCGGCCTCGCCAGCCTGGCCCTCCTGCGGGCTCTGAATGTAGCGCAGGACCTGACCATGGCCGGCCGGCCCGCTGGACGTGCAGGTGAAATAGACCCCATCCGGGCTCCAGAAGATGCCTTCGCCGCGGCCAATGAACGCCGCGCCGGCCTTCTGCATGCGGAAGCGGAGGTCCTCATTGGGATTGTCGGCGCCCTCCACGTCGATCCAGACGCAGGCCTTGCGATCGCCCACCTTCCAGGTGGGTTCGGAGCCCTTCATGTTCCGCGCGTCGCCGCCTTCCGGCGCGTCCCGGAAGCCGAGGGTCTGCAGCCGGCCGCCCTTGCTGAGGTCGCGGCGGTCATTGGGCAGGAAGCGGTAGAAGAGGCCTTTGGAGTCGAAGGAGTCCTCAGTCTCATAGATGACGCCGGTGTTCGGATCGACCGCGGCGGCCTCGTGCTGGAAGCGTCCCATGGCCTTCAGCGGGACAGGATCAACGAGACCGCGGCTCCGGGCCGGCACCTCGAAGACCCACCCATGGTCTTTGCCGAGGCCGGCCTTGGGCGACAGGGTGGTTTCCTCGCAGGTCAGCCATGACCCCCAGGGCGTCACGCCCCCGGCGCAGTTGACCAGGGTCCCGGTCAGGCTGAGATGCTGGCTCTCGAGCTGCTGACTCTTCAGGTCGTAGATGAGGGTGGTGACGCCGCCCCCCAGGGGATAGCCGTCAGGCCCGATGTCATACGCCTGCTCAGGCTTGAGCTTGTCGGCCAGCTTCCGGCCATGACCCAGGGGGCCATAGTTCAGGTCGCGGGGGCTGAGCTCATGATTGCGCAGCAGGGCGATTCGCGAGCCGCCGAGGGGGACCACCCCCATGCCGTCGGCCTTGTAGGGCACGAAGAAGCCGTCATCCATCGTCTGGCCAGCGTGCGAGATCACCCGGTAGGAGAAGCCCTCGGGCAGGTCGAGGATCTTGTACGGGTCAGGCTTCAGCGGGCCATAGCCATAGACCTCATTGAGATAGGTCTCGGAATCGGCCTGGGCCTGGGCGCGCAGGGCGTAGCCGGAAAAGGCCGCGCCAGCCGCGGCGGCGCCCAGCAGGGCGCGACGATGAAGGGACATGGGGCTCCAGAGTTCAAAGGCGTTTGAACCCATTCTAGCCGAAAGCCGTGGCGAGGCGATGACAGGTGTCAAAAACGGGGTTGGAGCCGGCCTATGTGACAGTTATCGTGTCAATACATTCCGGCGAGAGAGCTCGCCTATGCGGCGCAACGGAGGCCTCCTTGACCCTGACCTACGATCTCTACTGGTCCTTCCGTTCGCCCTATTCCTACATGATCACCCCGCGGCTGATGGCCCTTGAGGCGGAGTTCGACGTCCAGGGCGTCATCCGTCCAGTCTATCCTCTGGCGGTGCGCACCCCGGAGTTCTTCGAGACCCGCGATCCCCTGTGGTTCAGCTATTTTCTGGCCGACATCCATCGTGAGGCGGCCTTCCTGGGCCTGCCGTTCGCCTGGCCCCGTCCGGACCCCGTCTATATGGACATGGCCACCCGGACCTATCCCAAGGAACAGCCGCATATCCATCGCCTGACCCAAATGGGGGTCGCCGCGGCCGAGCGCGGCCGAGGACTGGCCTATCTGACCGAGGTCAGCCGCGTCATCTGGAGCGGCGAGGTCGAGAACTGGCACGAGGGGGACCATCTGGCCCGGGCGGCAGAGCGGGCAGGGCTGGATGCGGCCGAACTCGCCGCCGCCGTGGACTCTGAAGCCGACCGGCTCGACGCCGTGGTGGAGGCCAACCAGATCGCACAGCGGCAGGCCGGCCACTACGGGGTTCCGATGATCGCCTTCAACAGCGAACCCTTCTTCGGCCAGGACCGGTTTGATCAGTTCAAGTGGCGGCTCGAGCAACAGGGCCTGACCCGACGGGCCGATTGACCTCGAGAAGCAGGTAGGCGGCTAGGCTGGACCTGATACAGTCTGGCTCGGGACGACGTACGGCGTCGCCCCGGTCCGACTCGGGCCTCACCTTTCGACAGATGGTTCATGAGCGATTCCAAACCGCCCTCCGGTCCGCCGGAGCCAACGCCTGTCTCGGCCAAGATCCGGGCGCGGCTGAAGTCCTCCAACAAGCGCTTCTTCGCCAACGACAACATCGCCGCCTTCCTTGAACCTGGCGAACTTGAAGGCCTTCTGGACGAGGTCGAGGGTAAATTCCGCTCGGTGCTGGACAGCCTGGTGATCGACACTGAGCGCGACCACAACACTCAGGACACCGCCCGTCGGGTGGCCAAGATGTATCTCACCGAGGTGTTCCGCGGCCGCTACGCCGAGGCGCCGCCGGTGACGGAGTTTCCCAACGCCGCGGCCCTGAACGAGTTGATGATCGTTGGGCCCATCACGGTGCGCAGCGCCTGCAGCCATCACTTCTGCCCGATCATGGGCCGGCTCTGGGTTGGCCTGATGCCCAATGAGCACTCCAACCTGATCGGCCTGTCAAAATACTCCCGCCTCGCCGAATGGGTGATGTCGCGCCCCCAGATCCAGGAAGAGGCCATCACACAGATGGCTGAACTGCTGATGGAGAAGGTCCGCCCCGATGGCCTGGCCGTGGTGATGGAGGCCGACCACTTCTGCATGCACTGGCGGGGGGTCAAGGACTCCGAGACCAAGATGACCAACAGCGTCATGCGTGGATCGTTTCTCAAGGACCACAACCTGCGCAGCGAGTTCCTCTCGCTGATCAAGTCCAGCAAGTAGGTAAGGCGTCATGCTCGTCCGTTGTCTTTACGCCAGCCGGCCCTCGGCCGCCCTGCAGGGCGCCGAACTGGATCGCATCCTGAACCAGTCCCGGAAGAACAACCCGGCCCTGGGAATCACGGGCCTTCTCTGCGTCTCCGACAATCTGTTCATCCAGGTGATCGAGGGCGGACGGGACGAGGTGTGCGAGCTCTACAACGCCATCGTCCGCGACGAGCGCCACCAGAACGTCCGCATGCTGGCCTATGAGGAAATCTCCGAACGCCAGTTCGGCCACTGGACCATGGGCCAGGTGAGCATCAAGAAGCTCAACCCCTCACTGGTGCTGAAGTATTTCCGGCGGCTGGAGTTTGATCCCTTCGAGTGCTCCGGGGCGGCCACCCTGTCCCTGCTGAACGACCTGGTGGCGACGGCCTCCATCGTCAATCGCGGGGACTGAAGGGTATGCGGTAATATGATACCGCGTCAGTTTGGCCCGTGATTTACAAGGCTTTCCGGGCCATCTGTGTTGACAAGGTGGCGTGCGGCACGTACATGCCGCGCCTCACGTCGCCGGCGCTACGCCGCCGTCGCAACTAACGGATCGTCCCCATGATGAAGACCACGGCTTCTTTGAAGCCTGCCGAGGTCGAGAAGAAGTGGATCGTGATCGATGCTGAGAACGCCGTGGTCGGCCGCCTCGCTTCGTTCATCGCCATGCGTCTTCGCGGCAAGCACCGGCCCGACTACACCCCGCACGTCGATTGCGGCGACTACGTCGTCGTCGTCAACGCCGACAAGGTGAAGTTCACCGGCAAGAAGCTGACCGATAAGGTCTACTACTGGCACACCGGCCATCCGGGCGGCATCAAGGAACGCACCGCGGACAAGATCCTCGGCGGCAAGTTCCCCGAGCGCGTCCTTGAAAAGGCCGTGGAGCGCATGCTGCCCAAGGAAAGCCCCCTGGCCCGCAAGCAGATGACTCACCTGCGCATCTATACCAGCGCTGAGCATCCGCACGCCGCCCAGAACCCCGAGACCATCGCGTTCGCCGAGATGAACGCCAAGAACGTGCGGAGCGCCTGAGGCCCATGTCCGAGACCCAAGGTTTCGAGGCCCTGCAAAGCCTCTCGTCCAATCCTGAATTGGCCCCCCGCGAGCCGGTCATCGATCAGTACGGCCGCTCCTACGCCACCGGCAAGCGCAAGAACGCCGTGGCCCGGGTGTGGATCAAGCCCGGCAAGGGCAAGATCACCATCAATGGCCGCGACCAGGAGATCTATTTTGCGCGCCCCGTGCTGCGCATGATGATCGCCCAGCCGCTGGAGATCGCTGACCGTCTGGGCCAGTTCGATGTCATCGTCACCGTCAAGGGTTCGGGCCTGTCGGGCCAGGCCGGCGCGGTCCGTCACGGCATCGCCAAGGCGCTCACCTATTACGAGCCGGGCCTGCGTCCGGTCCTGAAGCCGCACGGCTTCCTGACCCGCGACTCCCGCGTCGTTGAGCGTAAGAAGTACGGTAAGGCTAAGGCCCGCCGTAGCTTCCAGTTCTCGAAGCGCTAGTCGCGCGCGAACACCGCGTATGCGAAATGGGGCGCTTCGGGAGACCGGAGCGCCCTTTTTCTTGTCCATCGTCCCAAGCGGGAGACGACCATGGCCCATAAGATCTTTATCGACGGCGAGGCTGGCACCACGGGTCTGCAGATCCGCCAGCGCCTGGCCGACCGGCGCGACCTGGAGGTCGTCTCGATCGACCCTGCGCGGCGCAAGGACGCCGAGGCCCGGGCCGAGCTGCTGAACAGCGTCGATGTGGCCATTCTCTGCCTGCCGGATGAGGGCGCCCGCGAGGCCGTGGCGATGATCGCCAATCCCGATGTGCGGGTCATCGATCCCTCCACCGCCCACCGGACCTCGGCGGGCTGGGCCTTCGGCTTTCCGGAACTGAGCCCAGGCCATCGCGAGACGATTGCGTCCTCGAAGCGGGTGACCAATCCCGGTTGCTGGTCGACGGGATTCATCGCCCTCGTCGCGCCCCTGGTCCGGGCGGGGCTCATTCCGGCCGAGGCCGCGCTCTCGGTCCACGGCGTTTCAGGCTATTCCGGTGGCGGGAAGGGGCTGATCGCCGAGTTCGAGGAGACCCCGGCGCCGGCGCCTTCGGCCGACGCCTTCCGCCCCTACGGTCTGACCCTGGCCCACAAGCACCAGCCGGAAATGGTAGCC
>JAHUZY010000512.1 GCA_019264505.1 Phenylobacterium sp.
GCGGATAGGAGTCGCCGGGGCGCGGCTGGGCCTGGGGCAAGGGATCCAGCGGCCGCGAATCGATCGGGCTGGTGGGCCGGGCGCTGGGCGGCGGCGTCTCCCCGGACGGCTGGGCCGCCGGCGGCGCCCCCTGCTGGTCGGGGCCCTGGCGAACCGGGAAGTTGGGCCGAACCTGCTCGACCCCCTCGCTCTGGTAGGTGGTACAGGCCGCCAGCACGCTGCCGGCAAGCAGAACCAGAGCCGTACGGGAAAGGAAGTGCGTCATGGCCGCTCCATGGGACAGGTTCTGACTCAGTCGGGGTCTTGAGGTTAACGGTGGGTTAAGGCCGACACCCGGGCCATCCCACAACAGGCGCAAAAGCGCGTCGCTCAGAGTTCCCGGGCGACGCCGTCAAGCAGGGGCACAAAGCGAACCTCGCCCAGATCTTCCACGACGAAGCCGCCCTTTCCATCGCCGCAATAGCGTCTCAGGATCTGGACAGGGCCGCGCCCGATGGGCGCGACCAGAATGCCGTTGGGCTTGAGCTGGGCCAACAGGGCCGCAGGCTCATCTGGGGCTGCAGCTGTGACCATAATGCGGTCGAAGGGCGCCTGTTCGGGCCAGCCGAGGCCCCCGTCGCCAAACGGGGTGATGACATTGGTCAGGCCGAGCGCCTTGAACCGCGACTCAGCCTCGGCCAGCAAGGTGCGGTAGCGCTCCACCGTATAGACCAGCCGGGCCAGCCGCGAGAGGATCGCGGTCTGGTAGCCCGACCCCGTGCCGATCTCCAGCACCCGGGCCCGGGGCTCGATCTTCAGGGCCTGGGTCATCAGGCCGACGATGAAGGGCTGGCTGATGGTCTGCCCGCAGGCGATGGGCAGGGCGGAATCCTCGAAGGCCCGCTCCTGGAACAGGTCCGGCGTGAACATCTGCCGCGGGGTGGATTCGAGCGCCTGCAGCACCTTGGGATCGCTGACGCCCTGCGAACGGAGGGCCAGCACCAGGCGGGCCAGGCGGGTCTCGGGGCTGTCGTCAGGGTCCTGCGCCATCTCAGGCCTTCGGAGGAGCGCCGCCCAGCACCCCACGCATCTTGAAGACGGTTTCGGCGTGGGTCAGGTCGATGTGCAGGGGCGTGACCGAGATCTTGCCCTGATAGATGGCCCGCAGGTCGGTGCCCTCCTCCGGCTGGGAGCGCTCCTGGCGGAAGCCCATCCAGTAGTAGTCCCGGCCGCGAAGATCGCTGCGCCGCTCGGCGTGGCGGACCTGCACGTCCCGGAAGCCCTGGCGGGTCACTTCCACCTCGGTGATCTCACTGATCGGCCGATTGGGGAAGTTCAGGTTCATCACCACGTCCTTGGGCCAGCCGATCTCCAGCAGGCGCTTGATGATCCCCGGGGCGAAGACCTCGGCGGCCTCGAAGAAGGGCTCATGGGGCTGGGGTCCCCCGGTCTGGGAGAGCGCGATGGCCGGAACGCCCATGGCCATACCCTCGATGGCGCCCGCCACGGTGCCGGACATGGTCACATCTTCGGCGATATTGGCGCCTCGATTGACGCCGGACAGGACGAGATCGGGCTTGGCGCCCTTGATCAGCTCGCTCATGCCCAGCATCACGCAGTCGGTGGGCGTGCCGCTGACGGCGAAGCGCCGGTCATCCAGCTTCCGCACACGAACCGGCTCTGACAGGGTCAGGGCCCGGGAGGCGCCGGACTGCTCGTACTCCGGGGCGACGATCCAGATATCGTCCGACAGCTGCCGGGCGATCCGCTCCAGAGCCTCAAGCCCCTCGGCATGGATGCCGTCGTCATTGGTCAGCAGAAGTCTCATGCGTCGCCGCCGATCCGGGTCAGCCCGCCCATATAGGGGTGCAGGGCCTGGGGAATGGCGATGGCGCCGTTCTCATCCTGGTAGTTCTCCAGGATGGCCACCAGGGTGCGGCCGACCGCCAGGCCCGAGCCGTTCAGGGTGTGGACGATACGGGTCGCCTTCTCCCCGGCCGCCTTGGTCCGCGCATTCATGCGCCGCCCCTGGAAGTCGCCGCAGTTGGAGCAGGAGCTGATCTCGCGATAGCGCCCCTCCGACGGGATCCAGACCTCCAGGTCATAGGTCTTTCGGGCCGAGAAGCCCATGTCGCCCGAGCAGAGCAGCATGGTGCGGAAGGGCAGCTCGAGCGCCTTCAGAACGGCTTCGGCGCAGCCGACCATCCGCTCGTGCTCCTCGTCCGACTGGTCGGGCGTGGTGATGGAGACCAGCTCCACCTTCTGGAACTGGTGCTGGCGGATCATGCCGCGGGTGTCACGCCCCGAGGCCCCAGCCTCCGACCGGAAACAGTGGGTCAGCGCGGTCAGCCGCAGGGGCAGCTCTTCGGCGGGCGTGATCTGGTCGCGCACCAGATTGGTCAGCGAGACCTCGGCGGTGGGGATCAGCCAGCGGCCGTCTTCGGTGTGGAACAGGTCCTCGGCGAACTTGGGCAGTTGGCCGGTGCCGAACACCGCCTCGTCGCGCACCAGCAGGGGCGGCGAGACCTCCAGATAGCCATGCTCGCGGGTCTGCAGGTCGAGCATGAACTGGCCGAGCGCCCGTTCTAGCCGGGCGAGCTGGCCCTTCAGCACCACGAAGCGCGAACCGCTCATGCGGGCGGCGGCCTCGAAGTCCATCAGGCCGAGCGTCTCGCCGAGATCCACATGATCCTTGGGCGCGGTGATGGCGAAGGGCTCGCCCCAGCGGCGGACCTCCTGGTTGTCGTTCTCGTCGGCGCCCGCGGGCACATCGGGGGCCGGCAGGTTGGGCAGGCCGGCCAGGAGGTCGCGCAGGGCCTCGCCGGTCTCGCGCTCCACAGCGCCTTTGCTTTCCAGCACGGCCTTGAGGGTTTCCACCTCGGCCATCAGGCGCGCAGCCTCGGCCTCGTCCTTGCGGCCCTTGGCCTGGCCGATCTGCTTGGACAGGTCGTTGCGGCGGCTCTGGGCCTCCTGCAGGGCGGTCTGGGCGGCCCGCAGGGCGGCGTCGAGCTCCAGGGCCTGGGCCGCGACTCCGGACCGACCCTTCGCGCTCCAGGCCTGTTCATAGAGGTCGGGATTGTCGCGAATGGCCTTGATGTCGTGCATGGGCGCGCCGGCGGTCTTTGGGGATTGAGCGGCCTTCTCTAGAGCGCGTCGGCCATGGGGCCAAGCCCCGCGCCGGGCCTGATCACACCTGAAGGGCCATATCTCGCCTAGACGGGAATGACGTCCTTGCCCTGGGCCTCGTCGTCCCGTTGGCGGCGGCGCTCCATCAGCCGGACGCACCAGATGGAAATCTCGTAGAGCAGGATGATCGGGATGGCCAAGGACAGCTGGCTGATCGGATCTGGCGGCGTGACGATGGCCGCCACGATGAACACCCCGAGGATGGCGTAGCGCCGCCCGGTGCGCAGCATCTGCGCATTCACGATGCCGGTGAGCGCCAGCAGAGTCAGCACCACCGGCAGCTGGAAGCAGAGCCCGAAGGCCAGCAACAGGGTGGTGACCAGGGTCAGATAGTCCGAGACCTTGGGCAGCAGTTCCACGGTCACCGCGGCCTCGCCGACGATCTGCTGGGACAGGGAGAACCACAGCACGAACGGCAGGATCATGTAGTAGACCAGCGCCGCGCCGAGCAGGAACAGCCCCGGCGCCGCGGCCAGGAACGGCAGGAAGGCCCGACGTTCGCGCTTGTAGAGCCCCGGCGCCACGAAGGCGTAAACCTGCCAGGCCAGCACCGGGAAGGTGACGATCACCGCCCCGAAGGCCGCCAGCTTCAGCTTGGTGAAGAAGAACTCCAGCGGCGCGGTGAACACCAGCCGCAGCCCCTCCCCGCCTTCGGGGACATCGCTGAGGCCGGCCATGGCCGACATCATCGAGAACGGACCGTGGCCGCCACCGGCGTTTTCGGCCGCCATCAACCGCGCCGCCACCTCGAACGGGTGCAGCAGGAAGATGTAGATCGGTTCGGAAAAGGCGAAGCAGAGGGCGAAGCCCGCCGCAAAGCCGACGATGCAGATGATCAGGCGCTTGCGCAGCTCCACCAGGTGGTCGAGCAGCGGGGCGCGGGAGGATTCGATCTCCCGCTCGTCATCATCCTCGATGGTGCTCACGCCTTGTCTCCGGCCGGCTTGGCGGCGGCCTTGGCCCGGCTCGCCCGAGGCTTGGGCGGGGCCGTCTCGGCGGCGGATCCCGCAGCCTTGGGGGCGGCCTTGGCGCGCGGGGCCTTGGGGGCGGCCGGAGCCTCGGTCGGGCTGGCCGCGGGCTCGGCGGGCGTCGCCTTCGGCTCAGCCACGGGAGATGGCTCGGCCAGGGACTGGCTGCCGGCATAGGGTGAGCCCATCGGCGGGTGCATCTGGATGTCGCCCTGCGACAGGCCCGTCTCGATCTCGCGCATCACCGCCTGGGCGTCGGTCCGGCCCATCTCGTCGTCCAGCATCCGGCCGCTGCGCAGGGCCTCGACCTCCTTGCGCAGTTCGTCCAGCTCGGACTGACGGCCCATCTCTTCGAAGCTGGCCCGGAACTCCGCGGCCATGCCCCGCAGGCGGGCGGTGAACTGGCCCAGCCGTCGCAGCAGCATCGGCAGGTCCTTGGGGCCCACCACCACCAGGGCGACAATGGCGATCAGCAGGAGTTCTCCTGCGCCGATATCGGGAAGCATGACGGTTCTGGCCTAGAGCGCGTTGGGCGACGGGGTGAGCGACTGGCGGTGGGACGCGCTCATCACCTGGAATCTAGAGCACGATGGTCGGGGCCGGTCGCGCCGGCCCCGCGCGCGATCAGCTGCGGACTTCGTCCTTTTCCCGTTCGGGGATGGTCTTGACCACCTCCGGCTTGGCCTCTTCGGCCTCTTCATTCTTCAGGCCGTCGCGGAAGGCGCGAATGCCCTTGGCCGCGTCGCCCATGACCGACGAAATCTTGCCGCGGCCCCCGAACAGGAGCGCGAAAACGACGAGAACGATCAGCCAATGCCAGATCGAGAACGAGCCCATAAGGCGAAACTCCTTTGTTGAGCGGCCGCTGGCGACCGCGTCGCCACCCCTCAATGTCAGATCAATATAACGAGTAAGCCCCCTAAGCGCCAAGGCGAGGGCCAAGGCTTTTGAACAGGTGGGCTCACTTTCCGGTCAGGAGCGGGTCGAATCCTCGTCGCCGCCCAGGAAATCTGTGTGGAATTCCGGCGCCTCGCCGGCCAGGTCCAGGGGATCTTCATCGTCGCGGACGGCGGTGGGATCGGGGACGGCGAAGTCCGGCGGCAGATCGAGGCTGAGCAGGCCCGCGGCCTTCATCTCCGCCATCCCGGGCAGGTCCGCCAGGCTCGCCAGGCCGTAATGCTCCAGGAAGGCCTCGGTGGTGCCATAGGTGACGGGGCGTCCAGGGCTTCGCCGGCGCCCCCGCATGCGAACCAGGCCCAGCTCCAGCAGGACGTCCAGTGTGCCCTTGCTGGCCTGAACCCCGCGCACGGCCTCGATCTCGGCCCGGGTCACGGGCTGGTGGTAGGCGATGATGGCCAGGGTCTCCTGAGCGGCCTTGGAGAGCCGCCGCGGCTCCTCCCGCTCCTCGGTCATCAGATGGGCGAGATCAGCGGCGGTCTGGAAACGCCAGCGGTCGGCGACGCAGGCCAGCTCTACGCCGCGCCCGGCATAGCGGGCCTTCAGCGCCATCAGGGCCGCGCCCACATCGGTCTGCGGCGGCAGGCGCTGCGCCAGATCGGCGGCGCTCAAGGGGCCGGCAGCGGCGAACAGCAGGGCCTCGATGGCGCGCTCGGCAGCCTCGCTCATGGGGCGGCCTCCCCGTGGCGGGCCCGCAGATAGAGATCGGCGAAGGCCTCCAGTTGGCGCGCCTCAAGCGCGCCCTCCTTGACCAGCTCCAGGCTCGCCGAGAGAGTCGAGGCGAGATAGGAGGCCCGCGACGGCCCCTCGCCTCCCCCGCCGCGCAGGGGCGCGACGCCAGCCAGCGGTGTCCAGCGTTCCAGCTCCGGCAGCAGGCCCCGCAGCCGCTCGCGGGCGGCCTCCAGGGGATAGGCCCGGGGCGGGCGCGGCGCATAGCGGCGGCTCTCGTCCCGGCGTCGCTGGTCCAGATAGGCGTCCATCAGGCTGTAGAGGTCGCCCTCGATGCGCATGGAGGGAATGATGCGGATGGCCTCGGGGTCACCCCGGCCAAACACCTCGCGGCCCAGCTGCGGCCGATCCTTGAGTGCGTCTGCGGCCAGGCGCATGGCGTCCAGCTTGGCCAGGCGAAAGGCCAGTTGGGCGGCCATCTCCTCGGCCGGCGGCTCCTCGGCCTGAGGACGCTCGGGCTTGGGCAGCAGCAGGCGGGATTTCAGATAGGTCAGCCAGGCGGCCATGACGAGATAGTCCGCCGCCAGGGAGAACCGCAGGCGCCGCGCCTGATGGACGAAGGCCAGATATTGCTCGGCGAGCTTCAGGACCGACAGCTTGAGCAGGTCGACCTTCTGGGTGCGGGCCAGCGCCAGCAGCACGTGCAGGGGGCCCTCATAGCCGTCCACATCGATGATCAGGGCCTCGCCATCCTCGGCCGCCGTGGCCGCGGCCTCGAAGTCGAGATTGGGCTGGAAGCCTTGCCCGCTCATCAGCCGCCGTCGAAGGCCGATTGGAACCGGGCGCGGGCCTCGGCGAGGTCGATGGGTTCAGGCCGCTTGGCCAGCCGGGCGAGCGCGGCCTCGGCGCGGCGCCGGGCCTTGCCCGACAGCTTGCCGCAGGCCTCGGCAATCGGGGTCATCTCGGCCATGTCGCCATTGCAGTGGAGGACCACGTCGCAGCCGGCGGCCAGGGAGTCCTTGGTGCGCGCCTTGAAGTCGCCGGACAGGGCCTTCATCGACAGGTCATCACTCATCAGCAGGCCGTGGAAGCCGATGGACTCCCGAATGACGTGCTTGATCGCCTTGCGCGAGGTGGTCGCCGGGCGCTTGGGGTCGATGGCCGAGTAAACCACGTGGGCGGTCATCGCCATGGGCATGTCCGACAGCACCCGGAACGGGGCGAAATCGACGGCCTCCAGCTCCTCAAGCGATGCGTCGACCACCGGCAAGTCCAGATGACTGTCGGCCATGGACCGACCGTGGCCGGGAATGTGCTTGATGATCGGCAGGACCCCGCCGGCGATCAACCCCTCGGCCGCAGCCCGGCCCAGCAGGGCGACCTCCTCGGGCGTATCCCCATAGGCCCGGTCGCCGATGACGTCGTGGGCGCCGGCCTGAGGCACGTCCAGCACCGGCACGCAGTCGGCGTTGATCCCCAGCTCGGCCAGATCATGAGCCATCAGCCGAGCGCCCAGGCGGGTGATCTCCCGGCGCAGGAGCGGGTCATTGCCCGGCAGTTGCCCATAGGCGCGGCCGGTCGGATAGACCGGCCAGTGCGGCGGCCCCAGGCGCTGCACCCGGCCGCCCTCCTGGTCGATCAGAACGGGTGCGTCGTCACGGCCCACCGTGGCGCGCAGGGCGTCCACCAGGCGTCTCACCTGATCGGGGCTCTCCACATTGCGCTTGAAGAGGATGAAACCCCACGGCTTCACGTCGGCGAAGAAGGCCGCTTCCTCGCGGCTCAGCTCCAGCCCCGCGCAGCCAAGGATGCAGGCGCGCACGCTCACCGGACGAAACAGCTGCGGCCGGCCGCCTTCAGGCGGTCGCAGTAGGCGGTGGCTTCGGCCCGTGACGAGAAGCCGGTGACATAGCCGCGATAGAGGGTCTTGCCGTTGCTCTCCACCGGCTCGACCCGCTTGCCCTTGCCGGCGGCGGAGTCCGGCAGAGCCCGCACGGCGTCGTTCCAGCCGGCGTCGGCCAGGGCCTCGGAGGAGAAGGCGCCCACCTGCACCATGGCGCCGCCGCTGGCGACGGCGGCAGGCGTCGGCGTCGAAGCCTTGGGCTCGGGCGCCTTGGCGACCGGCGCGGGCGCAGGCGCAGGGGCAGGGGCCTTGGCCGCAGGCGCCGGCTGGGCGGGCGGCGCGGGCTGGCTGGTCACCGGCGCCGTGGGCCGCAGCTGCGGATCGGGCCGCGCCTGCGGCTCCTCGGGCGGGGGGACGAAGTTGGGTTGGGCCGGGGC
>JAHUZY010000513.1 GCA_019264505.1 Phenylobacterium sp.
GCTCTGATCCAGAGCCTCGCCTGTCATGTAGACGACCATGATCACCGAAAGGCGCGCGCGGGACGCGACGTCAAGCGGCGTCGGGACAGCCTCCGCCGCCACAAACGATGCGCCGATATCGTTCATCAAGCCTCCACGGCCTCGACGGATCCCCACGAATCCGCTTCGCCCCGAGCTTCCCGTTCAACATCGGGCGGAAGCGCCTCGGAGGCAAGCTGCAAGACCGCCTCCTCCAGGGTGAGGATCTCCTGGCCCTGGGAGCCGAGGCGGCGCAGGGCGACCTTGCCCTCCTCGGCCTCGCGCCGGCCGATCACAGCGATCACCGGGGTCTTGGTCAGGCTGTGCTCGCGGATCTTGTAGTTGATCTTCTCGTTCCGCAAATCGGTCTCCACCCGCAGGCCCGCCGCCCGCAGCTTTAACGCCGCCTCGCGGGCGAATCCGTCGGCGTCGGAGGTGATGGTCGCCACCACCACCTGGGTGGGGGCCAGCCAGAGCGGGAAAGCCCCGGCATAGTTCTCGATCAGCATGCCAATGAAACGCTCCATCGAGCCGGCGATGGCCCGGTGCAGCATGACTGGCCGCTGCTTGGAGCCGTCCTCGGCCACATATTCGGCCTCCAGGCGCTCGGGCAGGACGAAGTCCAGCTGCAGGGTGCCGCACTGCCAGGTCCGGCCGATGGCGTCGCGCAGGTGGAATTCCAGCTTGGGGCCATAGAAGGCGCCTTCGCCGGGCAGATACTCCACCCCCATGTTCACCGCCGCCCGGGCGGCGCGCTCCAGCTTCTGCTCGGCGATGTCCCAGATTTCGTCGGTGCCGGCCCGCAGGTCGGGCCGCAGGGCGAGCTTCACCGAGTGCAGCTCCAGGCCGAAGTCGGCATAGGCGGAGTTGAGCAGGCGGACGAAGCGCTTGGTCTCGTCCTCCACCTGGTCCTCGCGACAGAAGATGTGAGCGTCGTCCTGGGTGAAGCCGCGCACCCGCATGATGCCGTGCAGGGCGCCCGACGGCTCGTAGCGGTGGCAGGCGCCGAATTCGGCCATGCGGAGCGGCAGGTCGCGATAGGACTTCTGGCCGACATTGAAGATCTGAACGTGGCCCGGGCAGTTCATCGGCTTGACGGCCAGGCTCTCACCCTCGGCGGTCTCGCAGACGAACATGTTGGCCCCGAACTTCTCCCAGTGGCCCGAGGCCTCCCAGAGGGAGCGGTCGAGGATCTGAGGCGTCTTGACCTCTTCGTAGCCGTCCTTGGTCAGCCGGCGGCGGATATAGGCCTCCACCTCGCGATAGAGGGTCCAGCCCTTGGCGTGCCAGAAGACCATGCCCTTGCCCTCTTCCTGGATGTGGAAGAGGTCCATGGCCTTGCCGATCTTGCGGTGGTCCCGGCGCTCGGCCTCCTCCACCCGCTGCAGATAGGCGGCGAGGTCGGCCTCGGTGGCCCAGGCGGTGCCGTAGATGCGCTGCAGCTGGGCGTTGCGGTGG
This sequence comes from Phenylobacterium sp., assembly GCA_019264505.1. Lineage (GTDB taxonomy): Bacteria > Pseudomonadota > Alphaproteobacteria > Caulobacterales > Caulobacteraceae > Phenylobacterium. The sequence goes on from JAHUZY010000513.1 coordinate 1,477, forward strand.
TCGCCGCGCCAGTAGGCGCCGGCCAGCTTGGTCAGCTTGAAGGCCTTGCCCACATGCCTGGTCGAGGGCAGGTGCGGGCCCAGGCACAGGTCCTTCCAGGCGCCCTGCCAATAGACGCTGATCTCTTCGGTCTCGGGCAGGTCCTCGATGATCTCAGCCTTGTAGGCCTCGCCAATGCCCCGGAAGTGCTCGATGGCCTGGTTGCGGTCCCAGACATCCCGGCGGATCGGCTCGTCCCGCTCGACGATCTCGCGCATCTTGGCTTCGATCTTTTCGAAGTCGTCGAGGCTGAAGGGCTCGTCCCGGGCGAAGTCGTAATAGAAGCCGTCCTCGATGGACGGGCCGATGGTCACCTGGGTGCCGGGGAACAGCTCCTGCACCGCCTCGGCCAGCACGTGGGCGGCGTCGTGGCGGATGGTCTCCAGGACCTCGGGGTCCTCCCGCGTGAGGATCTGGAAGGCGCCGCTGGCGTGCAGCGGCCGCTCCAGGTCCAGCAGCTGGCCGTCCAGCTTCACCAGCACGGCCATCTTCTCCAGGGACTTGGAGATGCCCGCGGCGATCTGGCGGCCGGTCACGCCGGCCTCGAAGGGCCGTTTGGAACCGTCAGGGAAAACGAGCTCGATCATGTGTCACACGTCCATTTGCGCGCCGGCGGCTCATCGGAGCGGCCCGGCGGCGGAGGCGGCGGATCATAGCCCGAACCGCCCCAGGGGTTGCATCGGCACAGCCGCCGCGCCGCAAGCCAGGAGCCGCGCCAGGGGCCGTGATCGATCAGAGCCTGAGCCGCATAGTCCGAACAGGTCGGCAGGAAGCGACAGTGGCGTCCGATCAGGGGGGAAAGCGTCAGCTTGTAGGCGCGATGGGCGCCTCTGACGCAGGATTCGTAGGGGGTCATGCCGGCCGCAGGCTTGCGATTGCTCGCAGCGATTACGTTGCGGGGGCGGTCAAATCAAGCCGCGCCGGCGGGACTAGTTCGCGCCATGGCCTGATGGACGGCGTCGACCGTCGCCTCGAACGCCAGAAGCGTGGAGGCGTGGCGGGCGGGATAGTCCTTCACCGGCGCAAGCATGGAGAGATCCGAAAAACGTCCGACCGGCGCGTCTGCGCCGTCCTTCAACATAGCACGGAAGGCGTCCCGGGCCATCTCGATCTCCGACAGGGAGGCGCCGACCACATGGGTCCCTAGCACGGCGGCGGCGGCCTGGCCGAGCGCACAGGCCTTCACGTCCTGGGCGAAGTCGGCCACGCGGTCGCCATCGAGGACGACGTCCACCACCACCCGGCTGCCGCAGAGCTTGGCGACCTTCTCCGACGTGCCCTGCGGCTCCGCCAGCCGACCAGCCCGGGGCATGTTGGCCGCCAGCTTCAGGAGGCGCGCGGAATAAAGGTCGTCGATCATGGGCTGAATCTGGGGAGTCAGGCCCGGCCGCGCCAGGCGGCCTCGGCCCTGGCCTTCAGCGCCTCGCCCATGGCGGCGAAGCCCTTCTTCAGGGGGCGCTGCACCCGCTTGGCGGCGGCTGGCCCCAGCAGGCCCTGGAACAGCTCGCCATTGGAGACGATGCAGGCGTGCTCGGCCACCTGATCGATCTCGATATAGCGGATCGCTGTGCCAAAGCCGCTGGCCACGCTGGTGCGCCAGTGCAGCTGCTCATGGGGCACCCAGTCCACCACCACCGGCTCGATGTGCCGCGGGGCCTGTTCGGGCAGGGCCAGGGTCAGCTCCAGGGGCGCGCCGATGGACAGGACCCCGGACGCCCGGGTGTAGATCGGGTTCCACTCCGGCCAGGCCTGGAGATCGGCGATCAGGGTCCACAGGGTCTCCGGCGGCGCCTGGACGCCGATCCGATGCTCCACCTTCAGCCCCTTGGGGCCGGACACGCCCTTGCGCTTGCCAAAGCCGAAGCCCGGCATGAAGGAGGGCGACAGCTGGCTGGCGGCCAGGGGATTGGTGTTGCGGTTCATGCCCATCATCAGCTTGGCTCCTTCAGCCGCCAGGTGGCGCCCTCGGCGGAATCCATCACCACCACGTTCAGCGCGTTCAGCTCGTCACGGATCGCATCGGCCCGTGGCCAATCCTTGGCGGTCCGCGCGGCGATCCGATCGGCGATCAGGGTCTCGACCCTGGCCTTCAGCTCCGGATCGGCCCCGCCCTGGAACCAGGTCTCGGGATCGGTCTGCAGGAAACCCAGCAGGGCGCCGGACGCCAGCAGTTCGCCCTTGGCCTGGGCGCGGGCCGCCTCGTCGCCGGTCTCGATCACCGAGGCCAGGACAAACAGCTCGGCCATGGCCTGGGCGGTGTTGAGGTCATCCTCCAGGGCCGCCAGGAACTTCGCCCCCGGCGCCGTGGTGGTCGGCGCGACATCGGCCGCCCGGCGCAGGGCGCCATAGAGCCGGTCCAGGGACTTGCGCGCCTGTTCCAGCAACTCGCCCGACCATTCCTGGGGGGCGCGATAATGGCCGACCAGCAGGGCCCAGCGGACGGCCTCGCCCGGGGTCTGCTTCACCAGGTCATGGACCAGGACCACATTGCCCAGGCTCTTGGACATCTTCTCCGAACCGAAGTTCAGGAAGCCGTTGTGCATCCAGTAGCGGGCATAGTCGGCGCCGTGCCCGGACTCGCAGCCGTGGGCGGCGCAGACCCCTTGGGCCAGCTCGTTCTCATGGTGGGGGAAGATCAGGTCGTTGCCGCCCCCGTGAATGTCGATGGGCAGGCCGAGCGTCTGCTCGATCATGGCCGAGCATTCGATATGCCAGCCCGGCCGCCCCGCCCCCCAGGGGCTGTCCCACACCGGCTCGCCGGCCTTGGAGGGCTTCCAGAGGACGAAGTCGGCGGGGTTGCGCTTATAGGGCGCCACATCGACCCGGGCGCCGGCGATCATGTCCTCCAGGCTTCGGCCCGAGAGCTGGCCGTAGTCGGGATAGGACTCCGTGCTGAACAGCACATGGCCCTCGGCGGCATAGGCCGCGCCCTTCTCCACCAGACGGCCGATCATCTCGATGATGGCGTCCATGGTCTGGGTGGCGCGGGGCTGGAAGGTGGGCGGGAGCGCCCCCAGGGTCCCCATGTCGCGATTATAGATGTCGAGATAGCGCTGGGTGATGACGTCGATCTCGACGCCCTCGGCCTGGGCCTTGGCGTTGATCTTGTCGTCCACGTCGGTGACGTTGGCCGCATAGAGCACCGCATCGTCGCCATAGGTGTGGCGCAGCAGGCGGAACAGCACGTCGAACACCACCACCGGCCGGGCGTTGCCGATGTGGGCGTAGTTGTAGACCGTCGGCCCGCAGACATACATCGTCACCCGCTGGGGATCGACGGGGACGAAGGGCCGCTTCTGGCGGGCCATGGTGTCATAGAGGCTGAGGGACATAGACCATACTGACGCTGGGGAACGGTTGCCCGCCCGGGATAGGCCACCATATACAGATCGCCCGGGCCGGAAGACAGGGGGCGCGTCCGCGCGCCGTCCTCCCCCGTAAATCGGTGGCGCGCGTCACTTCCGGGTCCGTCGGCCCGGCGCAACTCAGCACCAGAGAAAGCCTCATCAGACCATGGACGCTCCCACTCGCGACTTGAACCTGAACGGTCCTGCCGGCCTGGAGCCGCTTCCCCGCCCGACCCGCGAAGAGGCCATGGCGGCTGTTCGCACCCTGATCGCCTGGGCCGGGGACGACCCCCGCCGGGAAGGGGTGATCGACACACCCAAGCGGGTGGTGGACGCCTATGCCGACTGGTTCGAGGGCTATGGCGCCGATCCGGCCAAGGAGCTGTCGCGGACCTTCGAGGACGTGCAGGGCTATGACGACATCGTCATGCTGCGCGAGATCGAGGTGGAGAGCCACTGCGAGCACCACATGGCGCCCTTCCTGGGCAAGGCCTATGTGGCCTACATGCCCACCAACCGCGTCGTCGGCATCTCCAAGCTGGCCCGGGTGGTGGAGATCTACGCCAAGCGTCTCCAGACCCAGGAGACCATGACCCAGCAGATCGCCGACGCCATCACCGACAGCCTGCGCCCGGCCGGCGTGGCCGTGCTGATCGACGCCCAGCACCAGTGCATGACCACCCGAGGCGTCCACCACCGGCATGTGAGCACCATCACCACCCAGTTCACCGGCGTGTTCAAGACCGACAACAGCCTGCGCCAGCGGTTCCTGGACTTCGTCAACAAGCGCTAGCTTGAGCGCTCCGCCCGTCGCGGCGGGTGGACCAGGGTCACCAGGACGAAGCTGAGCATCATCAGCAGGTACCATGAGCCCATCTTGGCCAGACTGACCGGCGTCCAGCCGTCAGCCTGGTCGGGATAGACCCAGGCCGAGGCGTAGGTCCCCAGGTTCTCGGCGATCCAGATGAAGAAGGCCGTCAGCAGGGCCGCGGCCAGCAGGGGCATGCGCCGGTCTCGCACGTCCGGGCGATAGACCACCCAGGTGCGGGCGAAGATCAGGGCTGAGAATGCGAACAGCCCCCAGCGGATGTCGCGCAGATAGTGGTGGGTGAAGAAGTTGGCATAGGCCAGCACCGCCAGGATCCAGGGCGCCCAGACCGGCGGATAGCCGTCGAACCGGATCTCCATAAGCCGGATGATCCGGGCCATGAACGAGCCGACGCAGGCGTACATGAAGCCCGAAAACAGCGGCACGCCGCCGATCCGCAACAGGCTCTCCTCCGGATAGGTCCAGGAGCCGTGAGCGGTCTTGAAGATCTCCATCGCCGTGCCGACCCCATGAAAGATGGCGATCACCAGGGCCTCCCGGGGCCGCTCCAGGCCGGTGGCGAGCAGGAAGACTTGCAGGCCCACCGCCGCCAGCACCAGAAAGTCATAGCGGGCGAGCACTGCGTCCTGCGGCCACCAGAAGCTGGTGGCCACCAGCAGGGCCAGCATGGTCCCGGCGAACAGGCAGGCCCAGGCCTGCTTCAGTCCAAACAGCAGAAATTCATAGGCCCCGGCCCGCCAGGGCGCGCCCAGCGTCCAGGGCCTGGCCCAGGCGTCGAAGGCCTCGACCCTGGCCTTGATCTGGTCCTTGAGGCTCACCGCCTGGGCTTAGGCGCGCACGAGGTCGAGCAGGCTTCGCGCCAGGGCGTCGGGATCGCCCTCCCCCTTCAGGGCGATCGCCACCGTGGCCCGGCTGGTCATCGAATAGGCCACGAGGCAGGCGGCGTCGGCCTCCCCGGCATAGAGCCAGGTGTCGGCCGCAGCGCCCTGCGCCGCGGGCAGGTCGCGAACCCGCACGCCTAGGCCGGCATAGTCGGTCAGTCCCTCGGCCAGGGTGTGCAGGCGGTAGAATCGCCGACGGGTGGCCTGCGCCCCATGCATCCGCTCGCCCAGCAGGTCACGCCAGAACCGCACCACATCCAGGGCCGAGGCCGAGACGGCCACCGGATCGCCCGCCCCGAACGCGGTCTCCCGCAGGTCGCGCCGTTCGGCGATCCGCTTGGTCAAGATGTCGGCCAGGGGGGCGTCATCCACGGTGGTGAGGATCTGGGCCAGAACCGCGTCATTGGCCAGGGACAGCTCCATGGCCGCCCCGGGCTGAAAGCGCGCGGCTTGCGGCTCTAGCCCACCGGCTGGGGGAAGGCCACTGGTGTGGGCCAGCAGGTCCTCCAGGGTGATCCAGGCGGCGTTGGGCCTGTCCGGCGCCCAGGGGGTGATCGGCGCCTCGAGGGTCAGGGCGCCGGTCTCCACCATCTGGGTTGCGGCGGTGGCGACATAGGCTCGCTCCAGCCCGTTCCAGGCGAACTGCGCTGGCGGCGGCGTCCCATCGCGGGTCCAGCCTTGCGTCCAGACTGCGCCGCCCGGCTCGGCCAGGGCCGCAGTGGCGGCCTCGACGCCAGGCATCGCTACGACCCCGCTGAGGAAGCGCTCTTCGATGGCGTCGCGGATCACCGGCTGCAGGCGGGAGGAGACCGCCGTGCGGATCTGATCAAACTGCCAGTCGCCCAGCTGCTGGCGCAGGGGCGGCCCGGCATAGTCGGCGCGGCCCTCCCGCGGCGCCCGGCTCGCCCGCCGACCAAGGCCGAAGGGCCATTGGGCGAAGGCTGGCGCGGGCGCGGCCAGGGCGATGGCGGACAGGAGGGCGCGGCGGCTGAGGCTCATGACAGATCGTCTCCCTTGGCGGCGCAAGCTGCGCTGCGACATCTCCCCCTGCCCGGGAAGGAGGGCTATAGTTTGCCCATGTCCGTCCAATTTCCCACCGCTTCCGACAAGCACGCCCTGGAGCGCGGCGCGGCCATCGCCCCGCGCTTCGACTCCAATGGCCTGATTGCGGCTGTCGCCACCCACGCCGAGACCGGCGAGGTGCTGATGTTCGCCTGGATGAACGCCGAGGCCCTGGCCCTGACGCTGTCCACCGGCCAGGCCCACTATTACAGCCGCTCCCGCCAGGCCCTCTGGCTCAAGGGCGAGACCAGCGGCCAGGTGCAAAAGGTGGTGGAGACCCGGATCGACTGCGACCAGGACTGCGTCTGGATCAAGGTCCTGCCCCAGGGCGACGGCGGAGCCTGCCATGTGGGCTTCCGCTCGTGCTTCTACCGGGTGGTCGAGGACGGCCGCCTGGTCGAACGCCCCGACTAGAGGTCTCAGATCGCCTTCAGCGGCGAGACGCCCGACGCCTGCGCCGTCACGGTGAAGGTCTTGCGGACCGCAATCTCATAGTCCTTGGCGACGATGGTCGAGACGGTCATCAGCTCGCTCTTCACCGCCTCAGGGGTCAGGGTGAGCAGGATGAACCCCTTGGCCGCCTGCTCGGAGAAGACCACCTCCTTGGAGGCCGCAGCGAACAGCTCGCCCACCTCGACGCCCGTCAGATAGTCGCCGGCGCCGGGGCTGGTGATCCCCGTCGTGCCGAACTCCACCGCCCGCAGCTGGGCGTCATCATCGTAGAGTTCGTTGGCCCAGAAGGCGTGGCTGTCGCCAGACACCACCACCACCCGGGCGTTGGCGGCGGCGATGGCGTCATAGAGACGCTCCCGCGCCACAGGATATCCGTCCCACATGTCCAGACCGTAGGGCAGGCCCAGGGCGGCCAGCCGCTCCCACCGCTCGACGAGGACGCCGATCCCCGGCGGCAGGCTGGCGATTGCCTGGGCGAAGGCCTCATCGCCCATGGTCTTGCGCGCCGCTGGCATCATGACCCGCGCCATGACCACGGCGTTGCCCAGCACCTGCCACTTCCGGCCCGACTGGACCGAGCTGGCCAGTTCGCCAGCGAGCCAGGCCTCCTGCTCGGCGCCCATCATCCGGCGATCGGGATCGTTCAGACGCTGGCGGAAGGCGGCCACGTCGGCCTGGCCGTCCACGATCGGCAGGTCCGTGGCGTAGTCCAGTTGCAGGTCGCGACCGCCGATCCGGGTTTCCAGCATGATCAGGCTGGCCAGGTCGCCGAAATGGAAACTGCGGTTGATGGCGGTCATGGCCGCGCCAGGCGCCGGATTGCGGATCGGCATCCACTCGAAATAGGCCTTCAGCGCATTGGCCTTGCGGGCCGCCCAGTCGCCCTCTGTCTCGGGCTGATGGTTTTCGGCCCCGTCCATCCAGGAGTTGTTCGTCGTCTCGTGGTCGTCCCAGGTGACAATCCACGGCGCGCGGGCATGGGCGGCCTGCAGCGAAGGATCGGTCTTGTACTGGGCGTGACGGGTCCGGTAGTCCTGCAGGGTCACGATCTCATGGGGCGGGT
>JAHUZY010000514.1 GCA_019264505.1 Phenylobacterium sp.
CCCCCATGCTGAGCGCACGTTCTGCTTGCGCTGTGACTCCCAATGATCGAGGATTCCCCTGCTGGCGCCGCAGCGTCAGCAGGGGCGTGGAAACCCCTGTGCAAGGACAAGTCCGACGCCCGGCAAGCCTTATGGCTTGAGCTGCGGCGACGCCCCCCATGCATGGTGGTCAACGCCTCTCCTTCCGCGAGGAGGCGCGCCATGGATGAAGACGTCGATCAGCATAGGTCTACCGAGCCGAGGGCGCTGGAGGCCCTCTACCGCCGCTATGCGGCCTGGTTGCGGCGCGCCTTGCGACGCAGGTTTGGCGCCGACGCGGCCGATGACCTGGTCCAGGAAGCCTATCTCCGCCTCGCACAATCGCGGCAATCCAAGGTCATCGAGCACCCCAAGGCCTTCCTCTTAAGGATCGCGGTCAACGCCGGCGTTGATCGGCAACGCTACGCCGAGCGTCGCTCAGGCGCTGGACCGGCGCTCGCTCAGGAGGATCCTGCCGACGCCGTCGACCATGATGACCTGCTGATCCTCAAGGAGGCCATCCTTGGGCTCCCGCCCATTCTGCGGGACGTGTTCATCCTCAGCCGGTTTGAGGGCCTGACCTATGGGGAAATCGCCGAACGCCTTGGCATCTCGGTCAAGACCGTCGAATGGCGCATGTCGCGCGCCATCGCCCTCTGTGCAGCCAGGCTTGCTGAGCGCTAGGATCGTCCCTTGGCGCCGACGATGGTCAGCACCAGGTGCTCTTTCGCCCCCTCCAGACCTTGGCGAGACCCTCTGAGACCAGGATTTCACCCACGTCGACGCCATCGACGCTGACATCTCGCAGAAGCCGGTCATACCGGTCCCGATCGGGCTCGTCTGGCCTGGGCGTCGTCGCGATGTGCGTCGCGCCCTCGACTAGGTCGGTCAGGCGATCCTTGGCCGCCAGCGCCAGCTCGGCCTCACCGCCGCAGCTCGCCCTCGGGGGCAGTTCTGGGGCATCGATCCCGATCAGCCTGATCCGCTCCCCCTCGGCCGTCCTTAGGGTGTCCCCATCGACGACCTGGAAGCTGGCGCGTGCCGGGACGCCGTCAACGGCCGTCGGCGCTGATCCATTGACGTGGAAGATCTCGAGCAGGGCGGCCGCGGCGATGAGGCCAACGACGACGAATGAGCCGAGCTTGGCGATGCTCATCTGTGCACGCCTCTGCCGGGTGCGCTGAGCCGCGCCCAGGCCCTCCCTCGTAAGCCTATGGTGGGAGCAGCCCTCATGACCGCGTCCAGGGGATGGGCGCGGCGATCCTCACGCCGGTTACATCCATCTCGCAGCTGAAGACCATCACCTCGACCCCGGCGTCTGCGGCGCGCTCAAGGCCCGCGGCGAACTTGGGATCAAGATCATGGCAGGCGCTGAAGGCGAAGCAGTCGCTCCGCTGGACGACAAAGAGGACGACGGCCCGATCTCCGGCGGCGACCATCGCCTCGAGCTCATGAAGATGTTTGGCCGAGCGGGCCGCCACGCAATCGGGAAACTCCGCCAGCCCAGGCTGACGCATCAGGTGGCAGTTCTTCACCTCAAGCCAGGCCCGTTGGTGGGGCGGGGTGCGCGCCTGGGTCGGGCCCGACGCGCCTGTCAGATGGGAGGTCCCGGCGCCCTCCAGCAGGAAGTCGATCCGGCTAGCGACCCCATACTTCACCTCGCGACGACACAAATCATAGCCGCTCAGTTCGGGGATGGCGCCCGCCGCCAGCGCTTCAGCTACGATACGGTTGGGATGCATGGTGTTGACCCCCACCAGGCCGCCGTCGATCTCAACCAGCTCAAGGGTGTGAGCGAGCTTGCGCTTCGGGTCAGGGGAGAGGGAGACCCAAACGGGCAGGCCCGGCATGTTCAGGCCCAGCATGGCGCCTGGGTTGGGGCAGTGAGCCGTAATCCTGCGGCCATCATCGAGTTCGATATCAGCCAGGAAGCGCTTGTATCGCTCCAGGAGGATTCCGCGCTGAAGCGGGGAGACGAAGTTCATCGCAACCTCAATTCACAATACCGATTACCGCTGACCGCGCGCGCCCAAGGTCCGGAGCTTGGGCGCTAACTGCAGGTTTCGGCCCTGCCGACCCGTAACCTTACGGATGGCCTTAGGACAACAGAGGGCGAATTCTGACGCTCCAGAGCAGCGCCGCGAGCCCCGAGGCGGCTCGCCCCTAAGCCTTCCGATTTCAGGGATCGTCGTGCCGGCCCGCCCAGACCGCGTTCAGATCAAGATTTCCCTTCGGCCCGCTGAGTACCGGCAAGCCCAGGCCGCCGCCAAGGCCGCTGGTCTATCCTCAGCAGGATGGGTCCGGGCCCTGGTGAGGGCGCGCCTGTTCGCCCAGCCGACCTTAGGCGCGCCGGTGGATGTCGCCATGGCCGATGCCCTAACTGAGCTGCGCCGCATCGCGGTTGCTCTGACGCATTTGGCCAAGACGAATGGGGAGGCGGCCGGCGGGCAGGTCGAAACCCTCGCAGCAGAGGCTCAGTGCGCCAACCAGACGCTGCATGCCGTCCTTGCAGGAAATTTGCGGGACTTGGGCCATGAGAGCCTCTGACTTCCGTAGCCCGCAGGGCTTTGAGGACCGTCGACCTGAACAGCCCCAGAACCGACGAACGCCAGCAGAGCTGCTCGGGGCGAAGGCGCCCCTGACAGGCGGCCAACGGGCCGCCCTATGGAGGATCGTCAGGGGTACGCCTCAAGCTGTTGTCATCGTTCCAACGGGACTAAAGACGGCCACCCAGCTGAGGGCCCACTTAAACTACATTTCTCGCCACGGAACCCTGCCTGTACATGACGAAGCGTGCATCCCCCAGCCGGGTCCTGAGAGCGTGGGCGAGATGGTCGAGGCGTGGCGCGCCATAGATGGCCTCGACAGCCGTCGCCGAAGTGACGCGCCATTGGCGAGGCGAATTGTCTTGAGTGGCCCCGCTGGGGCCGCGCCTGACAAGGTGGAAGCCGCGGCCCGCGCCCATTTGGCATACATGCACCCAGAGCATCCCTATGTCCGCGTCACTCACACCGATACGCCCCATCCTCACGTCCACGTGGTTCTCCGAGCGCTTGGACGCAATCGCCGTCGGCTGACACCGCAAACACGGGACCTGGAGCGCTACAGGGAGAACTTCGCCCAGGCCCTGCGGCAGGTCGGTATCGAAGCCGACGCCAGTCCGCGGTGGCTGCGCGGCCTCGCCGGGCGCGGTCTTGAGCCCGGCCAATGGCGCACCGCCAGGCGCTTCGAGCTGGACGGCGGGGAGCCTCCCAGGTGGCTCGAACACCAGGTCTCTGAGGCCTCCCAGATCGCCTTCGCTGCGCCCCCCGATCTTGACCGCGAGGTGCGGGTCTTGACCAGCCAGGGTCGCATCCGCCGCGCCTTCCTTGACTTGGCGTCTCGGCTGTCCGGCTCCCCCGAGCTCGAAGACCGGCGGCTAGGCCTTGCCATCCAGGGCTATGTCCGCGAGCTCCCGCCACCGGAAACCGAGCGCCTCACGCTCAGTCGTCAGATGCGGGCGCGAAATGCTGACCTAGGTGAGAGCGAACCGATCCCCCCACGACGCGAACGCCTCAGGTGATCGGCCCTAGTTGCTTGATGTCCGCCCACTTAAGGCCGCCCCCGTCTTGGGCCTGCCAGGGCGAACGCGGCTCACCTCTGCCGGTCCTGCGATCTTCGCAGTCGTTCAACCGACAGCGGCGCCCGAAGCGGATCGCCTTGACCATCTTGAGTGCGCAGCTGGTTGAATCGAGCCTGTGTCTGGGCCATCAATCTCTGCCGAATCTCTGGGCTGGCCACGCGAGCTGCAGCAAGGGTTTCGATGGCTCTCAGGGGCGACCATGAGGTCTGCGCTTGTTCATGGACGGCATGTCCTGGGACCCTGCCTCCGCGCTGCGCTTCAGGATCCTGCTCACTGGGGCGGCTTCCCTGTTCGGCCATTCGTCCCAGCACTTCCTGATCGCGTACACTGGGCTCATAGCCGCGCACCAGAAGCCCTTTGGCGCTAGCTGAGAGCCAGACGTCGCGCCGGAAGCCGTGATCGCCCTGCACCTCGATCGTGGTCCAACGCCGTCGTAGGGCGATCGCCACCATATCGGCGCTGGTCTGCCGATCCTCCCGGTCGGTTTGCAGGGCTCGCCCATAGTCCCGGATGACGGGGCGATAGGTGGTTCGGTCTGGATAGAAACCCAGGCCAGGCCCGCCACGGCCATCGACATAGTAGCGGCTCAGCAGTTCAGGGGGCACATCGGCCCGGACCGCGTCTCCAGCGCGGCTGATCGCCACCACGATATTGGGCGCCCTAGTCGCGGCCATTTGGCCTCCGGGGCGCACGGCCATAGGCCTGGTCGAGGTAATGGAGGCTCCAACGGCGCCAGGCCGCCTCATCGGCGTGGCTTGGGGGCGGGGGATCATAGCCCCCCGCTTCAAGCGCCGCGCAAATCTCCTCGGCCTCCACGGACGCTGAAGGGGCAGCGGCGTCTGCGGTTTCGAAACTGCCAGGTTCCGGCGAGAGGGCCGCAAATGGCAGGATGATCGGCGGCGGACAGATGCGGGCTTGGAAGGCCCGTTCGCGCCAATAGATAACCTTCTTTCCCCGAATGGGCGGGACCCCGCCCCGCAGAACCAGCATGTCGTCCTGCGGCATGAGGAGCAGCTCCTGCGGCAACATGAGCGGGCGCCGCTGGGAGGACTCACTCAAACTACGGCGACCGCTGGAGAAGCCGGCCGGCCGGCTGCGGGTCCTGGCGGTGAGCCCGTACTGACCGAGCCGCTCACTCAAGGTGCGGGCCACCTGGATGTCCTTGGGCGTGAAAATGACCTCGACGCCGCAGTTGGCGATGATCTCTTCAGCCAGCTCAGGCCCATAGAGGCCGCGCAGTTGAGCTGTGCTCTGCAAGACCGGCATGAGCCGAAGCCCATATCCCGCGGCATAGGAGAAGGCGTGGGCCAGCACTCTGGCCGGACCGAGCCTGGCGAACTCATCAAGGATGACCAGGACCTGGTAGGGCTCATCATCGCCTGGAGGCCGCCGGGTATTGAGGTCGATCAGCTGCTGGAAGAACAGGTTATAGAGCGGGGCCAGTCGCGCCAGATTGTCAGGTGAGGCGCCGAGATAGATCGAAATTCGTCGGCGTCGCAGGTCCTCCAGGCTGAAATCGCTGGTCTCGGTCGCCGCACAAACCTGCGGGTGGATCCACAGCCCCATTTTCGAGGTGATGGTCTGCTTGATGGAGGCAAAGGTGTTGTCTGAGGCAGAGCAGAAGTCCGCCAGCGCCTGGGCGCAGGCGGGCCAGACGGGGTTACCGCTGGCCGCACGCTCGGCCACGAGCGCCGGCAGACGCCGCCGCGGATCGCCCCGGGTCAGCTCAGCATAGATGCCGCCGAGGCTGAAAGGCCGCCCCTCCAGCTGCGCCACAAGGGCGCCGACGCCGATGAACCCTGTCCGCGCCGCTTCAGCCCAGAAGGGGTCGGCGTTGTCGGGGGCGGGAAAGAGCATGGCGGCGATCTTCTGCAGCTCATCGATCACCCGAAAGGCGTCCTGGCGCGGGACATGGCCCAAGGGATTGAAGCTGGCGGTGCGCCCGTCCGGCGCAAAGGGGTCAAACAGGATGGCCTGCTGACCGCTGGCGGCCCGAAAGCCTGCGCTGGCGCCCCAGTTCTCCCGCTTGACGTCCAACACCACAGTGGAGTCTGGCCAGGTCAATAGGTTGGGGATCACGACGCCGACCCCCTTGCCCGACCGCGTCGGCGCGGCCAGCAGCACGTGTTCCTCACCGCCGAAGATCAAGAGACGTCTGCCGCGGCGCCCCAGGATGATACCGGTCGATTTCCGTAGGCCCGCCGCAGCGATTTCGCCTTCGTGGGCCCACCTGGCCGCCCCATGAAGCGGAGTGGTCTTGCGGACGAGCAGGACGGTGATCAGGCCCATGACGGCGAGGGCGGCCATCAGACCTTGTCCGAACCCTTCCCGAAGCGCCGGATCGGCCCTCGAGCGCCAGGCCCAAACCAGGACCTCTAAGGGGTTCAGGTTTGGGTCGAGCAAACCCAGTCTGGCCAAGGCGACCATCAGGGCGCAGCCGACCACCAGGCCGGCCGCGGCGACCAAGCCCAGAATGACGACAATGACCCTAGCTGGCGTGGAGAGCTGTGTGATCGGGCTCATGCCATACCTCGGTCATACGAAATACGCCATCGACGCGGCGCAGTTGGACCACCACATCGATCAGGCGCCGCAGAAGCCGCGCCACGTCGTCGCCGCCCAGATGGCGGCCGGCGGCGGACTCGCGCACGAGCAGACCGAGCTGCTCAAAGGCGAGTTCGGCGCTGTCGGCGTGGATGGTTGTGATCGATCCAGGATGGCCCGTATTGACGTTGCGAAGATAGAGAAAGGCCGCCTCGTCCCTCAGCTCCTGCATCAGGATGCGGTCGGGGCGCATGCGAAGGGCGCTTTCCAGGAGATCCTTTGGCCCCGTGCGCGCGACGCCTTGCCCGTCCTTTGCATAGAGGAGGTGGACGACATTACGGTGGGGCGGGGTGAGCTCCCGAGTGTCTTCGATCGTCACCAGGCGCTCTTGAGGCGGAATCTGCTCAATGAGCGCCTTGGCGAGCGTGGTCTTTCCAGAACCGGTCGCTCCGGAGATCAGGATGTTGCGGCGATTTCGGACCGCCTGCTGGAAGAAGGCTGGCCAATCGCCAGCCGCTTTCAGTGCGGTCAGCCGTTGATCCTCAGCGCTCCGTGCGCCTGAGGCCGCATTGACCTGCCCAAACAGGCCGCCCTTCTCCAGGGATTGAAGTGTCATCCGTCGGCGAGACGGCTTGCGTAGGGTCAGTGAGACTTGGCTGGCCGCGGGCGGGATGATGACCTGGCACCGGACACCGCCAGGCAGGGTGGTTGAGCAAATGGGATGAGCCTCGTCCACGTTCTGGCCTGAATAGGCTGCGGCCAGGTGCGCCAGGGTGGACAACCAGGTCGCCGACATCTGGGGCTCCTGGCGCCATCGCCAGCGTCCGCCTTCCTCGATGGCCAGCTCGCCAGGACGATTAACCACCAGGTCGGTGACGCCAGGGCGATTGAGCCATGCCTGGAGGGGATCCATGTAGCGACGCAGCACCATGTCTTGCGCCGCCATGGTCAGCGCCCACGCAGGTCATAGACCCCAGAGAAGTCGAGGTCCTGAGTGACGAAGATGGAGACCTCCAAGCCCTGCGGCGCCACGAGCCTTGGAGGCAGATCGATCGAGGATTCCAAGGCCACGGTAGGCGCTTGCGAAGGGGCGACCCACACCTGGCCCTCTGAGGACTGTCGCGGCGGTTGGACCTGATCAATCATCGACAGCAGCACCGCGCCGCCAAACCGAGACCAAAAGCGCGTATCAAGCTCACCAGCCAAACCTGAGCGTCCCAGGGCGTCGGCGGCTGGCGCGTCGAGCCAGATGGTGACGCCGGCTGGGGTCACGGCGCGCAGCCAGCGCACCAGCAGGCGTTGGTCGCCCCGGGCGAGGCCCGCATCGTATCGTCCCAACACCCTAGTCCCCTTCTCCAGGAGGACCGTCGCTCCATTTTCGGAATAGATGTCGCTGGGCAGGAGGCAGGTCGCATGACCCGGGCGGCTGGAATCCAGGGCCGTCTGCAGCAGGCAGGGCAGGACCGCACCGGCCAGCAGCTGGTAGTTGCGGTTTCCCACCTGGGCAGCCTGAGAGCGCCCGATCCCCTCCTGCCCCGAGGTCTCCGCCCCGAGGCTGGTGCGCACCACAACGGGGCCGCTGTCGGGGACGAGTTCGGAGGCCGGAGCGGCCCCAACCTCAGCGCTCATGGTGCTGCGATAGACCACAAGCGGGCCTGGGGTTGGCGGCGTGCTCGGTTGCGCCTCAGGGGCCGAAGCCGTGTCAGGACGTGCGGAGGGCGCGGGAAACATGGCGGCGCCAAGGGCGGCCTCATCTGATTCGCCCTCCGACAGGCTTGGCGCTCCCAAATCCGGATCGTCCGGGAAGGGCTGGAGGCTTTGGGGCTCGAACCTAACCACCTGCTTGGCGGGGCCAGCGGTCTGCGGCTGCGCGACGGGCGTCCGGTCGCTCTGGCTGACCAACAGGATGGCGCCCCCACCTAGCAGGCCCAGGACGATGATGATCAGGCTGCGGGACGGTCGATAGGTCAGCCCCTGGGCGATGGGAGAAATCGTGCGGTTGAGCGGTGCGGTATCTGGCCCTTCGGGGGGATCTGGGGTGTGGTTCATGGCCTCTCGGTCTCCGATTTGAGGTCCCGAATGAGGCGGCCCGAGGCCGTCCCGGTGCGTTCGACGCCGCCATGGGGATTAAACGCCTCATTGAAGAGACACAGGCGACGCGCGCCCCGGCGCAGCCGAAGCTGCTCGGCGACCAGGTGCACCACCAGGAACTCATCTTGAATGTGGAACGGGACCAGCCGCTCAAGCCCATCGGGGCCGACCTCGTAGATGGCTGGGATGGGCTGTTGAGCTGGGAACCGCAGGATCGTGAAGCGCCCATTGTCGAAGACTTCCGAGGGCTGCAGTTCGATGGCCCCCTGGGCTGCGTAGGCGAAGTTTCGCGGCCCCTCGAAGGGGGCGGCTTGGACGGTCTGATCTACGAGGGCCTGCGCATGCGCCTCGGCGATCGCCTGCGCCTGAGCCAAGGCGAGGTCTGCGGCCTGGCCTTGCCTGGTCAGGCGCAGCTCATAGGGCGCAGGCTCATTTGCGACGGCCAGGCTCAGGTCGAACCGGTAGCGGTGAGGGCCCGTATCGTCTTTGGCGGTCACCAGGAGGTTGGTCGCCTCGGCGTCCGCCAAGGGCTTAAGGACAAGGCTGTCGCCGAAGACAGCGACCTCCCACCCCCGCGCCTCACCCATCACCGCATGCTCCACCTGCTCCTTGGGCGGCAGTAGAATTTGGGTGGCGTAGCCAGGTCGCAGGCGCAGGGCGATCACGCCAGACTGGCTGACGTCGCGCTCTGACAGGCGAGGATCGGCCAGGTCGGCCGCCGGTGTGGCGGCTGCGGCGTCTCCACTCATGACCATCATCCAGCCGGGGACAAGGAGACTTGCAAGGATGCGTCTCATGGGACGACCTCTGGGTCGGCGCGATAGCTGGAAACCTGAAAGCCCAGCGGATTGCGAAGCCGGTCGGCCTCGGCCATGGGCGCATCGGTGTAGTGAAACGCCACGGTGGCGATCCAGTCTGATGAGGTGGCGGTGGGCCCAAACCGCTCCATCCGGTTGAACCTGACGCTGGCCACATTGGCGCTGACGAAGCTGATGGCGCGGATTTCGATCTGCGCTTCGGCGCCGGCGCCGTAGCGGTTCTGCGGGCTCTTAGGGTTGGCGACCTCAGTGAGAGCCGCCCATCGCTGCTGTTCAGCTGGGGTGGACATGATCGCCACCTGGGCGAAGTCGGCGGCGGCAGCGGGCGCCAGCCAGCCTTCCCGGGCGCGCACGTATTGGGCCAGGAAGTGTTTGGAGACGGCTTCGTCGTAGGTCAGGGGCCGTTCTGAGGTGAGCGCCGTCATGACATCCACGGCGCCTGTGGTGCGATCGACGCGGACTACAAAGGGCTCGACCGTTTTCAGCGGCGCCAGGGCGAAGACGGCGCTCACGGCGAGGCCCGCCACCGCCGCTGACCCCGCCGCCAGCAGCCAGGCAAGCCTTCGCGATCGCTCGGCGGCCTGGACCTGATCGGCGCTCCAGCTGGTGGCTTCGGCGAAATAGGTCTCCAGATCTGAAGATCGTACGCGGGTCATGGGACGCCTTGCCCCGGCGCCTTTTGCCCCGCGCCCTCAGGGGTGGGTTCCGCCAGCGAAGGCGCGAGCGCGCCGGCTTGGTTGGCCGAGCCCTGCAGATTGACGGGTCGGCGTGCGCCGCCACCGCAGTCGTCCGGGACGTCGAGGGCTGCGCATCCAGCGAGCAGGGCGGACGCCGCGCATGCGAGGGTGATGGTTCTTAAACCTAGCCTGCCGTTCATCGGCGACCTCTGCGTGGGGTGAACAGGTAGCTGCGTGACGTGGCTGCGGCGTTGGCGAAGTCCGCCAGGCCAGCGCTCGCCCCGCCGGCGATCCCTGAGGCGATGGTTGGTGTCTGGAGGAAGAAGATCATCGCCAGAAGGCAAAGGGCGACGAAGACAAGGCCGCCCGCCACGGGATCGCCCCCCTCGATCCGGCTCCATTGGCCGGCCACCAAGCCCAGCACCAGCTGTAGGACCGCAAGGATCAGCGCAAACAGGACGAGATAATTGATCGCTTGGGCGAGCCACCCGAAGAAGAAGCGACGCGTGACGTCAAAGAGCGCGCAGGCGATGAAGATGGGGCCGAGCGCGATCAGGAGGGCGAGCGCAAGCTTGGCCAGCAGGGTGACGCCAAAGCCCAGCGCTGCGGTCAGCGCGGCGGCGACATAGATCACCGCCGACAAGATCCAGGGCCCAAAATGGGTCCAGCTGGCTTCCTGAGCGACGTTCTCGGCCAGAAAGGCCGCCCGGGCGTAGAACTGGTCGAAGGCGCCGCCTATGTCGGCCGCGCCGCCGCCGCCGACCGCGGCGGCCAGGGCGTTGGGCAGGCCGCGAAACAGCGGGTCGGTGACATACGTCTGGTAGGCGACGGTTGTCGACAGGATCGAGACGATGGCTAGCTTGAGGCTGCGGACCGCAAAGTCGAGCACGGGTTCGGTGATCGCGCCGCGCACGATGGCGATCCCATAGAGGGTGACATAGAGCACCAGCGCTGATCGCACCGCCGGCGCCAGCTCGGCCGTCATGACGCCCATGCGGTCGCTCAGGAAGAGCTCAAGCCTCTCGTCAACAAAGAGGTAGGCGGGGCCAAAGACCTCAAAGGGCTCATCCATGGCCGACAACCTGCTCGAGCGTAATCGGCTTCATGGCTGGAAGGTCGCGGCGTAGGCCGCCATGCGCTGGCGCCGCGCCAAGGCTACCCGTTCCTCCTGCGCCTGGGCGATCGCCCGGGCTTCGGCTGCTTGGGCCAGTTGCAGCGCCTGGAGCTGCAGCTGCTCATTGGCCAGTCTGGTCTGCTCCAGGGCGGTCTGGGCCTGGAGATCCAGGACGGCCCGCGCGCTGGACGCTGAGGCTAGCGCCTGATCCATGGAGGCGAGGGCCGTATTCCGCTGCGCCAAGGCCGCACTGAGGCTTTCGGCCAAGGCTAAGTCGCGGGCGGCCCGGGCGCCGGCGGCCTCAAGTCGTTGGTCATGATCGCTCTCAGGGTCGGCCTCAAACAGCCGCTGCTCATCGCGCAGCTGCTGGGCCCGAGCGGTGAGGGCGCCTAGGTCATCAAGGGCTGCTTCGCTTGGGTCGAAGATCGCCGCGTCCGGCAGGGCCGAGCGCCACGCCCCCGTCTCGAGGATCGCTGCGATGTCTTCGATGCCGGAGGCCTCATCCAGGGTCTCGACCAGCCGGCGGCCTTGCTCGATCTGGGTGCGAAGGCTCTCCAGCTGATCCAGGGCCGTCTGGGCCTGCTGCACCAGCTGAACATAGCTGGTGGGATCGTGGACGATCATGGCGGCCGGGGCGGTGGCCGCGCCAAGACCTGCGATCACTAGGGCGCCCGCGCTGAACCGAAGCTTCCTCATGGGAGGCTCCTCCTTTGCCTGTGAAATTCTGGCAGCCAGTCCTGCGGCGACTCGCCGAGTTCAGCCCGGAGCCGCTCGGCCAAGGCGAGCGTCTCAGCGCGTCCCGAGAGGATGGCGATCTCGTCGTCCATGCCATCGAGGCGGAGGCTGACGACGATGGAGTCTCGCCCTTGCTTGATCAGAAATTGTCGGCCGCCGGGCGCCATCTCCTCGCGCACCAGCCGGAATTCCTTCTCCGTCAGGCCAAAGCCATCGACATAGTCCGCCGCGCTCGCCAGCGGATTGGGCAGGTAGATCTTGGTCGGACACTGCTCGAGCAGGGTGTGGGCGATGGACGATCTCAGGACGTCAGCCGGGGACTGAGTGGCCAGGATCAGAAAGGCGTTCTGCTTGCGGTAGGTCTTCAACCCATCCTGGGCGAGCCCCCGAAAGGCCTCGTCGCCTAGGGCCTTCCAGAACTCATCGATGTCGATCACCAGGCGGCGGCCATCCACCAAGCTGTTGATCTGGTGCAACAGACACATCAGAAGCGGGGTTCGCACCTGCGGCTCATCGAGAATTCGGGTGATGTCGAAGCCCATCAGGTCGGCCTGTAGGAGGTCGGTCTCGCCATCCCCATCCAGGACCCAGCCTAAGCGTTGACCGGCGCACCATGGGGCGAGCCTTTGGCTGATGCCGTCAGCCTGGCCTTGGCTCATCAGGCTGCGCAGGGCCTCAAAGGAGCGCGCTTGCGGGGCGAGCGGCTCCAATCCTGCGATGGCGGCGTCGATCTCCCGCTGGGCGCGAGGCGTCAGGAATGGCTCACCGCCCACAAGCTCAGCCACCAGGCGGCCCAAGAAGGCGCGATTGGCGGGCGTGAGCGGCAACGTCTTGAGGGGGGCCAGGCCGCTGGGGCGATCTGGGGCAAAGTCGAGATAGGCGCCGCCGCGGGCCCGAACAAACAGCTCTCCGCCGCGGTCCTTATCAATCAGGATTTGCCGGGCGCCCAGGCGCTCCAGCTGGGCGAGGAGGAAGTTCTGGACGACCGTTTTGCCAGAGCCTGTGGGGCCGCAGATGAAGGTGTGGCCCACATCGGCCACGTGAAAGCTGAACTCAAACGGAGAGCCAGCTGAGCTGCGGAAGGTGGTGACGGGCGCGCCCCAGTGCAGGTTGCGGCCTTGGCCTGTGGGGTAGGTGTGGAAAGGCGCAAAGGCCGCGAAATTGCGCGACGTGATCGGCGCAGGCCTGGGGCGCCACCGGAACTGACCGGGGAATTGCGCCCAGAAGGCCGGCTGCAGACCAAGATCCTCACGGACCGCGACCATGCCGGTGTCGGCGAGCCGGGCGCGCATGTCAGCCATGTTCTGGGCGAGGGCGGTGGGGCTTGAGCTCCGGACGAGGACCGAGGCGTGATGCTCGCCCATGACAAAGCGGTTGGAAATCAGATCATCCAGCGCCTCGCCTAGGGCCTCCACCTGGGAGTTTGCCCGGTCGCGGGCGGAGCGTAGCTGCCTTTGCTTTCGGTCCATCAAGGCCGTCGCGCTGGCCTTGGACAGAAAGCTGAAGCTGTGGCTGATGACTAAGGGATAGGGAGCCTGCAGCAGGCCATCCCATAGCCCTGGCCGGGTGCGAGCAGGGTATTCCTTTATGCTAAAGAGGCCGGCGAAGGTGGCGCCGGCGGCCTGCCGAACCTCCAGGGCCTCGCGCCCGAAGATAAGCCGGGCCCCGGCGATGGCGCTGCTGGCGCGGCCGCGGATGAGGGGAATTTGGCCTGGCTCCCCCGTCAGAAGCAGGTTGATGAGTTCCAACGGCTCCGACCAGATCAGGCCGTTGGCCTCGTAGAGGCTTAAAGGGCGCGGGCCATAGCGCGCCAACAGCTGTGACAGGTCCTGGCTCGCTCGCTCCAGATGGGAAAGCGCCTCGTCCTGGCGACGGCTGAAGTCTGTCGCCTCATCTCGTCTTGGGGAGAGGTTGAGGCGCGTCTCGGGCGGCGGCCTCCAAATCAACGTCAGATAGAGGTCGTTGAGAAACATCCTCTCTGACGCCAGGCCAGCGCGATATGCGCCATCCAAACCCTGCGCAAACGCGCTCGCTACGGGCCGCGGCGTCGGCGGCGTGTAGGGCCGGCGAACAATGTGATGCCAAAGGCCCAGTCGCTCATCGGCGAGGTTTCGCCAGACATTGTTGAGCTGGCCGATCTCGTCATTCAGGTCTTCAAGATCGGCCGTCTCGAAACTTGCCCCGGCCAGTTGCAGGGAGATCATCAGGGCCTGGTTCTCAAGGCCCAAGACCTCATCGGTCACGTGACGCACATAGGGCAGGGCGCCCGCCAGGCCCCGCTGAGGGGCGACACCGCTCCTGCCTCGCAGGAGGCGCAAGTGGGGCTGGCCGCTAACCACGGAGGGCCTGAGCCAGGCTGGGGCCCGCCTCAATCGGGGCCGGGTTAATGCTTGGGCCACCCCAACCGGCGCGCTCCGCAAGCCTGGCGTGACTGTCGAGGGAAAGCCAGAGCAGGCGGAAGGCGAAGGGATCGTGGCGGCAGATTTCCCGGGCGAGCGCGTGCAGAGCCGGGGCGATGAGTAGCCAGGCCGGCGAATGGGCCATGAGGAACACCGCCCCGGTGAAGACCAGGTTGAGGCCAATCGCTTCCATCGGCGCGCCAGCGACCATGGCCGGCCGCGTACAGGCCAGAAAAAGCGGCTCATCTTTCAGCCGGGTAGGCGCGCTCATGGTCACCCGGCTCCGACAATGAGGTCGACGATCGCTGCGGCGCTGAAGATGACGATGATGCCGACGACGACGGTTCCGGCCCGCCGCATGTCGATGTGCCCAAACATCCAGACAATTCCGGTCAGGATGACGGCGATGGTCGCAAGCCCCCGAATGACGCTGCTGTTGAGGAGGTCGACGATGTTCTGGATGAAGCCGCCGATTTGACCGCCAACGCCCGAGCTCTGCGCCAGGGCGGGCCCCGCTGCGGCGAGGCTGGTCAAGACGGCAAGCGCCGCCAGGCGCTGGGCGGTCCGGCGCGCGCGCCCTGGCGCGCCTTGCTTGCGGCGTCGCGCTGCTAACGAGGATAGACTTGGCGCGGGGAGACGTTTGATCATGGGGTCCTCCATGATCAACAGTCTGCCGGCGTCATTCGCGCGGGCAGATCCGTAACCCTACGGATTGCCGCATGTTGGCTGGGCCTGAGCGCTTCAGGTCCCGCAAACGTCAGGTGGATTTGAGCGAGCACCTGCCGATTGGCGCGCCCCCCTTGCGCGGCGACGATGCTCGGGTACTCATCCGGCAGCCAAAGGTGAGATGAACATGACAACCCCGTCCGACGCCGCCCCTGACCCGTTCACTGCCGGCCGGGTGACCGCAGCGGTGCTGATCATTGGCGACGAAATCCTGTCGGGCCGTACCCGGGACACCAACCTCGGCGATATCGCCAAGTATCTGGGCGCCCATGGAGTGGAGCTGGCCGAGGCTCGCACGGTCTCCGACGTGCAGGGTGAGATCATTGCGGCCCTGGACGCCCTGCGCGCCCGCTACGACTATGTGATCACCACCGGCGGCATTGGCCCGACCCATGACGACATCACCGCCGATGCGGTGGCCGCGGCCTTTGGTGTCGAGCTTTACGAACACCCCGACATTCTGGCCATGATGACCGCCCGCTGGGGCGGCGAGATCAATGCGGCGCGCCGGCGCATGGCCCGGGTGCCGGTGGGCGGCGAGCTGGTGAACAACCCCGTCCAGGGGCCGCCGGGCTTCATGATCGGCAATGTCTTCGTCCTGGCCGGGGTGCCGCAGATCATGCGTGGCATGCTGCAGGACGTGGGCCCTCGCCTGAAGGGCGGCGCCGTCGTGGTTTCGCGCACCCTGAGGGTCGATGGCTCCGGCGAGGGTGCGATCGCCGCCCCCCTAGAGACCCTGGCCAAGGCCCACCCTGCCCTGTCGCTCGGCAGCTACCCGTTCTATGGCGCCGACGGGTTTGGCTCGAACCTGGTCATTCGAGGCCGTGATCCAGATGAGGTTGATGCGACGCTGACAGAGCTGATCTCGGTTCTGGCCGAGGCCGGCATCACGCAGGTGCAGGTCGTGGAGACCCCCGCCTAGGGGACGCCGAGCGCGAGAGAAGCCTAGCGCGCGACGCCAGGGCTCTAGGTGGCGGAGATCTCCACGGGCTGGGCGCGGCCTTGCGTCGCGGGGAGACGCGGTCGCGCACGGCCTTGGCGATAGGTCTGGGCCCGCGTGGTCTTCAGGCCGTCCAGACCGTGGCGTTCGAAGAGCGCCAGCCAGCCGGCGATCTCCTCGGCCGACAGTTGATAGAGGCTGACGGCTTCGCGCAGGGAGATCAGATCGGCCCGAATGGCCAGGAGCAGCTCAGCCTTGCGCCGGGCGTTCCAGCGCACGGTGTCGGGCGAGGGAAGGGTGTCGCGGGTGATCGGATAGCCCAGGGGACCGACCACGGCCCGCAGGATGTCGCCAGGCTGGCTCATTGGGGCAGGCCTTCTGAGGCTGAGGGTCCGGCTGCGCGACCGAAGGGATCGAACAGGCGAGCGAACAGGGGGGTGCGGCGAAGATCTCCGCCGCCGCCGGGACGGGGATCGAAGCTGCGGCTCTCCTCGACGGGAAAGGGCACGATCTCGGCGGAAGCGTCGTGCTCAGGCGGCGCCCGCATGGCTTCTTCGCGGATGGTCCAGAGCTCATGCAGCCGAGCGGCGACCAGGAAGGCGGTGAATTCGGTCTCAAGCGCTTCCGCATGCACCATCGCCATCCGGGCGCAGGCCCCGGGAGCATGGCGGCGGATCTGACCGACGCCATAGAATTCCTGGCCTTCCACCACGCGCCGCGCTTCTTCCAGGGCGCCGACGGGCAGACGGGACTCGTCGGCCTCCCGGCTTGCGATCACCACGGTCTGCCGGGTGATGGCCAGTCGCAGCATCAGCAGACCGGCTAGGGCCTCTGAGCCCGGCTGCCAGCGACTGCGGGTTCCGGTCCAGCCCAGGGTCCATTCGGCCCGGAACTTGAGCGCGATGGTCGCAAAGGTGTCGAGCAGGCAATATTCCACCACCCGCCGTTCGCCGTCGTCGCTCAGCACGCCTGATCCAAAGAAGTGCGGCGTCGCCGGGGCGGGCTGATCCAGGGCGCCCAGGTCCTGGCGCAACGCCAGGTGGATGATCTCGGCGCCGGAAGGGGGCAATTGGGTCACTGGAGCGCCTCCCAATCATAGGGCATCTCGAGCGGCTGGGCGCGGCGAACGAAGTCGCTGATCTCCTCACGGGCGAGTGTGAGGCTAAAGGCCGAGCCGGGGCCAGGGGTGATGAGGTCGCGTTCCACAAGGATGCGGAGCTTGCGGCGGACGGTCTCCCGGGGGATGCCGGTCATTGAACTTATGCTAAAAGCCGACAAGGTCGCGGTAATGGCCGCGCCGCTGTCGTCTTCATCCATACTGACTGACTTCACGGCTTCAGCCGCCGAAGCTAGAAGAAAGGCAGTATAGATATACAAGGCTTCAGAGTCATTGCCGCACCTGGCGCGCCACGATGACGTAAGCTTGAAAAGGGTGCTTGCGGCGAGGTGGAAGCGATACATCAACGAAGTGAAAGTCTCCGACCGCTGGGTTAATGATCGCTGTCTTGACCAGTGCGTGGATGTCTCGAGAACCATAGCAACCTCACGAATTCGGTTGAATGGTGGTCAAGTGCGGCAAATTGGCAATCAACTTGGTGCGCAATTTGGGCGCGGGGACGCGTAATTTGGACGGTTACCGGTCCATTAACTCTCCTTGGCCGTCCAGAACGCGGCGGCTCCGATCGAGCTCCTGAGCGCGGGAGACATGGACATTTCACGCACGGTCAAGCAAGGGGGCGGGCGGCATAAATTCGCCTCAAACGGGAACTTTTTTGATTCAACACGTAGCAGGCTGCGATCCAGGGTGGATTTAAGCCCGCCCTCGTCACATTTTGACATACGCCTGCAACAGGGGCCGTAGAGCCTCAGCCGGTCTCGAGCGGCGCCTGGCCGCAAGGCGCATTGCGCCCGGACGATGGGAAAGGCGAGGTTCGCCTAGGCTCCCGCCCGTACAAGCTGTAGACCCCGAGGCCATGCTCGAGACACCTGTGGTTAAAGACAACGACCGCGCCGAACGCTCTGGCCGGCGTCGCGCCGGCGGACCCCTGCGGATCGCCTTCCTCTCTTACCGGTCAGATCCGAGGGTCGGGGGGCAGGGAGTATACCTGGCCCAAGCCACCCGCGCTCTGGCCGCTCGCGGCCACAAGGTCGATGTGCTGTCGGGCCCCCCATATCCGGATCTTGCGCCGGAGGTCGGCCTTGTGGAGATCCCGTCGCTGGATCTCTACGCCCAGCCGCACAACGGTCACCTGTCCCTGCGCCTCCGTCACCTGCTGAGCTGGACCGATCTGGCGGAGTATTTCGGCCACCTGTCGGGCAAGTTCATGGAGCCCTATACCTTCGGTCGTCGGGCGGCGCGCTATCTGCGGGCCCATGCGGCCGACTATGACGTGGTCATCGACAATCAGTCCCTCGGCTACGGCCTGCTGGACATCAAGCGCTCCGGCCTGCCCGTGGTCGGCGTCATCCACCATCCCATCCGCCGTGACCTGGAGCTAGCTCTGGACGCCGAGCCAGAGGCCAAGGTCCGCTGGCTGATCCGACGCTGGTACAGCTTTCTGTCGATGCAGGAACATGTGGCCCCCCGCCTGGACCGGGTCATCGTGGTCTCAAAGAGCGCCGGCGCCGATGTGGCGAGCTATCTGAAGGTCCTGCCGGAGCGGATGACCGCCATTCCGCTGGGGGTCGATCAGACCGTGTTCCGCCCGCAACCAGACCTGCGCAGGCGCGACCGACGCATCCTGACCACCGCCAGCGCCGATGTGCCGCTGAAGGGGCTTGGGATCCTGATCCAGGCCTATGCGGACCTGCTGCCCGCCTATCCCGACCTGGAACTGGTGGTGATCGGCAAGCTCAAACCCGACGGGCCCACCGGCAAGCTGATCAACAGCCTAGGCCTGACCGAGCGCATCAGCTTCATCAGCGACCTGAGCGGCGAGGAGATGGCCGAGCAGTACGCCCGGGCCACTATCTGCGTGACGCCTTCCCTCTATGAGGGCTTCGGCCTGCCGGCGGCCGAGGCCATGAGCTGCGCGTCCCCGGTGATCGTCACCGATGGCGGTTCCCTGCCCGAGGTGGTCGGCGAGGCGGGCGTGGTGGTGCGGCGGGGTGATTCCGAAGCCCTGGCCACCGCCATTGGGCAATTGCTGGACGATCCCGCCAAGCGGCTGTCGCTCAGCGAGGCCAGCCGAAGACGGGCGCGGGAGGTGTTCTCCTGGGACCGGGCCGGCGCCGCCTATGAGGCGGTGCTTGAAGATGCGGTGATCGCGGCGTGCTAACTGTTGAAATGAACCGCCTGGGCCTGCGCCCCGGCGACTGGGTGCTGGATCTTGGGTGCGGCGAGGGCCGCCATTGCCACGGTGTCCACCTGGAAGATGGCGTGAACGTCGTTGGCCTCGACATGGACGAGGCCTCCCTGCGCAAGGCCATGGCCGGCGTCTTCGAGCTGCCGCCGCCGAAGCATCCTGGCGCCTGCGTCTTTCTGAAGGGCGACGCCTACCGGCTGCCCTTCGCCGATGGGACCTTCGATGCGGTGATCTGTTCGGAAGTCCTGGAGCATCTGGACAACTATCCCGGGGCGCTGGCGGAGATCCAACGCGTGCTGAAGCCCGGCGGCCTCTTCGCCCCCACCGTGCCGCGGGCCTGGCCCGAGACCCTCTGCTGGAAGCTGGCGCCGGGCGAGGGCGGCTATGCCGACCAGCCCGGCGGGCATGTTCGCATCTTCCAGGAAGACATCCTGCGCCGGGAGATCGAGCGGCTCGGCTACCGGTTCCTGGGCCAGCACTATGCGCACGGCCTGCACAGTCCCTACTGGTGGCTGAAGTGCGCCTTCTGGAACCGCCAGGACGATCACCCGCTCATCAAGGCCTATCACCGGTTCCTGGTGTGGGACCTGATGGAGAAGCCGGCCTTGACGCGGGGACTTGAAACGATCGCCGCCCCGCTGATGGGTAAGAGCGTGGCCTTCTATTTCCGCAAGGCCGTGCCGAAGGCGAGCGGCCCGTCATGAGCGCGCCGCGCGCCACCCGCAGGGCGCCGACCCGCCGCCGCGACCCGCTGACCGGGGCTGTGCTCTGCATGCTGCAGAGTCAGGGGCAGGATGGCGCGATCCCCTGGTTCGAGGCGGGTCCCTGGGATCCCTGGAACCACGGGGAGTGCGTCATGGCGCTGGCGGTCGCCGGCGAGTGGGACGCCGCCCGCAGCGGCCTGGACTGTCTGATGGCCCGTCAGGGCGCCGACGGCGCCTGGCTTGGTGAATATGGCAACATGCTGCCTATGGCCGACCGGCTGCACATGGCCAGAGTGCGGCCCCCGGCGTTTCGAGACACCAACTTTGCGGCCTATTGCGCCGTCGTAGTCTGGCACAGCTATGTGCTCACGGGGGATGCGGCGCTCGTGCAGCCCTACTGGCCCATGGTGCGCCGTGCGATCGACTTCGTCCTGTCCCTGCAGCATGAGGCCGGCGACATCTCCTGGTCGGCCGAGGCTCACCTGACCAGCGCCGATGACGCCGTGCGCGCCGGCGGCGGTTCGATCTACAAGAGCCTGGAATGCGCGATGCGGCTCGCTGAGCTGATGGGGGAGCCGCAGCCGCGCTGGGCCGAGGGTCAGGCGCGGCTGGGTCAGGCCCTACGCGGCCAGCCTGAACGCTTTGATCGCACGGCCGACCGGTCGGGTTTCGCCATGGACTGGTACTATCCGATGCTGGGCGGCGCGCTGACCGGCGTGGCGGCTCTGCAGCGTCTGGACGCCGGCTGGTCGCGGTTCGTGGAGCTGGGCGTCGGCTGCCGCTGCGTCGCCGAGCAGCCCTGGGCGACCGTGGCCGAAACCTGCGAGCTCGTCATGGCCTTGGTGGCCCTGGGGCGGCGGGAACAGGCCGTCGAGCTATTGACCTGGCAGGACGCCCATCGCGACTCTGATGGCGTCTACTGGATGGGCTGGCAATTCCAGGAGGCGATCATCTGGCCGGAGGAGCGGCCGACCTGGACGCAGGCCGCCGCCATCCTCGCCCATGACGCGCTATATGATCTGACACCGGCGTCACAGGTTCTAGTGAGCCACGGCTGAGGATAGCCGGGCGCTATTCGTCCAAGGCCCTCGGCTTCGTGTCCTCGAGCCTATGAGCCGCATTGGCTTCATCGGAGCGCACCTCGCCTATGCCCACCGCAAGCATGCCTAGGATCACGCCGGTCAGATTGGCCATAATGTCGCGAACCTCGAAGCGCCCAGGCATCAGCTGAGCAAGTTGAAGCAATTCGAGGCCGGCGCCGAGGCCGAGCACCGTCAGGCCGATGAGCCAGAGGTGCGTCTGCGGTAGGGCTGCGCTGGCCAGCATGACGAGACCAAGGGCGATCAGGCCATGCTCGAGCGTGTCGGATGCGATCGCAAGACGCGAGGCATGGTGGTTCGGCTCGAAGATCATCGAGACGGCCCAGACTAGGAACATGATGAGCGCTACGCGCGCCGCAAGCTGAAGCATGCCCCGCCTTAGCATCCTGTCTGTGACCGATCGTCCTGGCTTCTCCAGCAAGGCGTCCAACACACGCCGGTCACCGCCGTCTGACGGGAATTCGAACAGGCCCGCTCTTCCCTCGCCGCGTTCTGATCAGGTTCGGGGCAAGGGTCAGACTGGGATGAGAGTGGCGCCTTCCCCATGCGATCATAGGCGACGCAGTATCCGCAGGCTCTTAATCGACTCCATTTCAGCGAACAAATCTGAGGCGAGGGCCCGCTGATAGATCTCAAAGGGTGGGCGGCCGCCGTCGGCTGGGTCTGGAAAGACGTCGTGAATGGCCAGAAGGCCGGCAGGCGCCAGGTGTGGCGTCCATCCCCGATAGTCGGCCACGGCCGCCTCCAGAGTGTGGCCACCGTCGATGAAGAGGAAACCCAGGCGTCCACCCCAATTGGCGGCTACGGTTGCTGAACGTCCGACGATCGGGATCACCGTCTCCTCCAGTCCTGCCGCCCGCAAGTTGCGGCGCAGGTGGGGCAGCGTGTCCATGGCGCCCGCGGCCGTGTCCCAGAGGTCGGCGTCATGGTACTCCCAGCCGGGCTGGTTTTCTTCCGAGCCTCGGTGATGATCGACGGTAAACAATACTGCGCCGAGGCTCTTCAGGGCGGCGCCGACGTAGATGGCTGACTTGCCGCAATAGGCGCCGACCTCCAGACAGCCCCCGAGTCTTGCGCCCTCCATCGCGGCCCTCTGCAGGGCGGCGCCTTCAAGGGGGTCGAGGAAGCCTTTGACCTGGTCGATATCTAAGGGCAGTGGCAGGGGCGGCTCAGCCATGGTTAAGCTTCCAAATTAGGGTGCGGCGCGGAGGCTTCGCACATCGACGGCTTCGCGTCAGGATGCGACGGAGAGGCTCGTCCTCAGTTCGAGGTTCAGTGTCGTTTCCTTGGGGGAGGGAGCCATCATTCATGAAGCCATTGTTCTACGACAATCCGGTCATGATCAGCCTGGAGCGTCATGGGGCGCTGCAGCTTCGTGCGCCCCTCGACTTCAGTTTCGCCAGGTTCACCAATGCAGTTCCGCTGACCTTGGCGGAAATACCGCTGGCGGCCCAGTGGTATCCCATCGCGTTCGCCGCCGGCGAGGCGAGCCGGCCTGTTGCGATCGTGGGGCTTCGCGAGGGCGAGAACCTCTTTGTCGGCAGTGATGGCGCGTGGCGTGAGGGAGCGTATGTCCCAATCTATGTCCGCCGCTACCCCTTCATCCTCCGACAGGAAGATGACCTTGTCGCGCTTTGTATCGAGGAAGCGGGCGATGTGCTGATCCCGAGCGGCGGCGCCCCACTCTTCGCCGAAGGTCAACCTGCCGAACTGCTGCAGTCGGCCATGCAATTTTGTCGTTCCGCCCAGGCTGCTGAGCGGGCGACCATTCCGTTTGTGGAGGGCCTGAGGGCGCTGGATTTGTTGGACGGTCGCACGGCGATGATCGCCATGCCCGATGGGGCCAAGATGTCCCTGTCAGGCTTCCTGACGATTGACGAGGCGCGACTGCGAGCGCTCAGCGATGAGCGCTTTCTCGAGCTCCGCCGCAGAGGCTGGCTGAGCGCCATCTTCAGCCAAATTCAGTCGACCCTGAACTGGGGCCGGCTGGCCGACCGGGTGGGCTCGGTCGCCGCGGCCTAGGGTGCGCCCTGTTGGCTGCCGAAACAGTCGTCCCTCTGCATGCGCCCGCGCGACGTCCTGCAGCGCAGGCACAATCATGAACCAGGGCTCGACGCAGTACCTACGCCAGAGCCTGACGGGGTCATGAACCAACCTGTAGAGCCACTCAAAGCCCGCTCGCCCCATCCAGCGCGGCGCGGCCTTTTGAACGCCGGCCTCGTAGTCGAAGGCCGCCCCGACGGAGAAGACCGCGCAAGGCGGCAGGTCCGAACGGTTGTGGACGATCCACTGCTCCTGACGGGGCATTCCCATGCCTACGAACAGGATGTGCGGGGCGAACGCGGCTATATCGGCGAGAATCTCGGCGTTCTCGGCAGACCCGGGCGAGGCGTCGAAATACCCATGCCGAACGCGAATCTCAGCGTCAGGATACGACAGGTGCAGTTGATCAGCCGCCGCCTGAGCCACGCCCGGCCCGCCGCCCAGATAGTAGACCCGCCAGGCCTTTCGGTTAGCGACGCTCCAGAAGTGGTCGCGCCAGTCCAAATAGGTGCAGCGATGGAAGGGGCGGCTCTGGAGGCCAAGCGCCCGGGTGAAGGTGATCACCGGCGTGGAGTCCACCTCAATCAGGTCCGCGCCTTCAAAAAAGGCGGCCAGCTTCGGCGTGCGACGCAAGAGGTAGAGGCTGTGGAGATTGTGATTGGCCACGAGGTAGGGCGTGGCGGCGTCAACCGCCGCTTCCACGTGGTGCATGACCTCCTCGGGCCGGACGAGATCGACCTTGGCGCCGAGGACCTCGATCCGCTCCAGCGCGCGACGCGCCTTGCGAAATGGTCTGCGTTCTGAGGTTCGCCGCTCCAACATCCACCTGACCTTCGGGGTGCAGGATAACGCCCGGACCCCCTTGTTTCTGAGGCAAGGATAAGGGGAGACGGGTTAAGCGGCCCTTTCGGAGCTTAGCCACTGACCATATCGGCCTCGCCTCGGTCGGCCGCGTGTGGCAGGAAGTCGCCTCATATGCGGACGTGGCGAAACGGTAGACGCAGCAGACTTTGACCATTGGAGTGCCCGCGGGGAAATCCGCGGCGTAGAACCGCTCAAACTCGGGGAAGGCTAACGGGGCGACCCCAGGCTAATCCCGAGCCAAGCCCTTTGAGGGG
The DNA here is from genome assembly GCA_019264505.1 of Phenylobacterium sp. Taxonomy (GTDB): domain Bacteria; phylum Pseudomonadota; class Alphaproteobacteria; order Caulobacterales; family Caulobacteraceae; genus Phenylobacterium. The sequence continues at coordinate 23,955 of JAHUZY010000514.1, forward strand.
AAACTCTCGAGGGAAGGTGTAGAGACTAGACGGGCGGCGCCTAAGGCCTCTTCGCGGGCTAGGGCGAAGGGATAGTCCAGACCACGAACGCTCGGTGAGCGGCGGCGAAAGCCGAAGTGGTATGAAAATCTGCTTTCCGAAAGGGAGTGCGGGTTCGAGCCCCGCCGTCCGCACCAACATGGGCGCCAGGAGGCGCGTGGTTTTAGACGCAGGAACTCAGCCTGGGTCTGGCCGGTTGGCCCGAAGTCAGTGTCCGCAAAGGAGACCCCCATGCCCGCCAAATCCGCAGCCCAGCAGAAGGCCGCCGGCGCCGCCCTGTCGGCCAAGCGCGGCGACACCCCCAAGAGCGAACTCAAAGGCGCCTCGAAATCGATGGTCGACTCCATGAGCAAGACCGAGCTGGAAAAGATGGCGTCTACCTCGCGCAAGGACAAACCCGAGCACAAGGGCGACTGATCGGCCCTGTCGGTCCTGCATCAGTGAAACTCGGGCCGTGGTGAAGCTTCACCGCCGCGGCGTTTCGTGCGAACCCTGCGGCCCTTCCGTCGGCATGGGGTCGCAGGAGACTGATGCGGAGACCCTGGCCCAGCCATGAGCCCCCCCGTGATTGTCACCGGCGCGGCCGGCTTCATCGGCATGTGGCTGAGCGTCTGTTGGCGCGGGGGGAGCGCGTCATCGGGGTCGACGACTTCAACGCCTATTATGATCCGGCGCTGAAGGCGGCCGGCGCCGCCCGGCTGGAAGCCAACCCCGACTTTCGCATGATGCGGCTGGATATCGCCGAGGCTGAAGCCTTCGAGAGGTTGGTCCGAGAGAGCGGGGCTGTGCAGGTGGTCCATCTGGCCGCCCAGGCCGGGGTTCGCTACTCGATCAAGAACCCCTTCGCCGATGAGCGGTCGAACCTCGCCGGTCATCTGTCGGTGATGGAAGCCTGCCGACGCCAGCCGGGCTTCAACATCTGGTCTACGCGTCTTCCCGTTCGGTCTATGGGGACCGACCGCAGGGCGGGGCGGGGTTCTGCGAGGATGACGCGGCCGCCGAGCCCGTCTCCCTCTATGCCGCCACCAAGTGGGCCTGTGAGCTGATGAGTTTTGCCTACGCGAAGCTCTACGGCCTCCCGCAGACGGGCCTGCGGTTCTTCACGGTCTATGGACCGTGGGGGCGGCCAGATATGGCCTATTTCAGCTTCACCCAGAAGATCCTGGCCGGCGAACCCATCGAGGTGTTCGGGCAGGGATAGATGGCCCACGACTTCACCTATATCGACGACATCGTCGATGGGGTATTGGGCGCCCTCGACCATCCGCCGGAGCGCGGCGGCAACCGCATCCTGAACATCGGCGACAGCGCGCCGGTGGGTCTGATGGAGATGATTGAAGTGCTGGAGGACGCCTTGGGACGACAGGCGACCAAGGTGTTCCGACCCATGCAGCCCGGCGATGTTACCCAGACCTATGCCGACATATCTCGCCTACGCGCCCTGACCGGCTATCAGCCGAAGGTGAGCTTGGCGCAGGGGCTGCCGCGCTTTGTGCGCTGGTATCGGGATTTCCTTGGCTGAGGCCCGTCCGGATGGGCGGCGATCAACCCGCCAGCCGTTATGTGGCCGCAACAAATTTCGTCGATAAGGCCCAGCCGCGCAGAATGAGCGGCTTTCCGCTTGGCCGGCGCAGGACTTGCACGCTAACCGAGAGCCGGCGTCGGAATGCGCCGGGGGCGCAGCCGCCTTCGGCCAGGCCAGCCATCGTTTCGGGGGACAGTTTCGCTTGGCCATCTATCCCGTGATCATGTGCGGCGGATCGGGCACGCGCCTGTGGCCGGCCTCGCGTCCGGCCCATCCCAAGCAGTTCCTGCCCCTGGTGGGCGCCTGCTCCATGTTCCAGGAGACCGTGCTGCGCGTGGCGGGCCTGCCCGGCGCGGCCGAGGTGGTGGTGGTGGCGGGCCTGGCGCATCGCGCCCTGATCGAGGCCCAGCTGTCCGAAATCGGCACGACGGCCGCCGTCCTGCTGGAGCCGGAGGCGCGGGACTCGGCGGCCGCCATGGCCGCGGCCTGCGCCTGGATCGACGCCCGCGACCCCGATGGCGTGGCCGTGGTCGTCTCAGCCGACCATCACATCCCCGATGACGCAGCCTTCCGCACCGCGGTCTTGTCCGCGGTCGAGGGCGCGCGTCAGGGCCTGATCGTGACCCTGGGCGTGCGGCCCGACGCCCCGTCTGCGGCCTATGGCTATATTTCGCCAGGCGCGCCGGCCGGGCCGGTCTGGTCGGTGGACGCCTTTGTGGAGAAGCCCGACGCCGAGACGGCGCGAGGCTACATCACCTCGGGCTATCTGTGGAACAGCGGCAACTTCGTGACCCCGGCCGGCCTGCTGCTGGCCGAGCTGGACGCCTTCGAGCCGGCCATCAGCGCTGCGGCTCGCAAGGCCGTGGCGGCGGCGCAGGGCGGGGCAGGCGAGACCCAGGTTCTGGGCGAGGCCTTTGTCACCGCCCCGAAGATCTCCATCGACTATGCGGTCATGGAAAAGACCCAGGCCGCCGCCGTGCTTCCGGTGGACTTCGCCTGGTCGGACCTGGGCGCCTGGGACGCCGTCTGGGCCGCCAGCCCGCGCGATGAGGCCGGCAACGCCATCCGGGGCGAGGCCCTGGCGCTCTCGACGCAGGACTGTCTCGTTCGCAGCCCGGCGGGCACGCAGGTGACCCTGATCGGGGTCAAGGACCTGGCCGTGGTGGTCGACCAGGGCCAGGTGCTGGTGTGCAACCTGTCGGCCAGCCAGCAGGTGAAGACCGCCGTCGATCAGCTGAAGGCCCAGGGCCGTGAGACCCTGGCCGCACCCGCGCCCTTCGATACGGTGGAAGGGGCGCAGGTCTGGTTCGACCGCTGGCTGCGCACCAGCGCCCTGCCGCTCTGGTGGACGCTGGGCGCCGATCATGTCAGGGGCGGCTTCCATGAGGCGCTCACCCCAGAGGGCCTTCCCGTCGAGGCGCCCCGGCGCTCCCGGGTGCAGACCCGGCAGACCTTCGTTTACGCCACCGCCGGCCAGATGGGCTGGCAGGGACCCTGGCGGCAGGCCGCCTGGCACGGTATGACCTACTTCCTGGACCGCTACCGGCGTCCTGACGGCCTGTTTCGCGCCCTGGTGTCGGAGGCCGGCGGGCCCCTGAACGAGACCGCGGCCCTCTATGACCAGGCCTTCGCGCTCCTGGCCATGGCCACCCTGAACGCCGCCGATCCCGGCCACGTGGACCTGGCCAGCGAAGGCCGCCTCCTGCTCGAGGCCCTCCAGGCCCTGCGCCATCCGGCCGGCGGCTTTCGGGAGGAGGGCGCCCATCCCTTCCAGGCCAACGCCCACATGCACCTGCTGGAGGCCGCCATGGCCTGGGCCGAGCACGGCGGCGGGCCGGAGTGGCAGGCCCTGGCCGCCGAGATCATCCAGCTGGCCCTGACCCGCTTCATCGATCCAGAGGGTGGTTACTTGCGGGAATTCTTCGACGCAGAATGGCGACCCGCGCCCGGCGAAGACGGTCGCCTGATCGAGCCCGGCCACCAGTTCGAATGGGCCTGGCTGCTGGCCCGCTGGTCGCAGATGACCGACGAGCCCCGCGCCCTGCCGGCGGCCCGCAGGGTCTATGCCGCAGGGCTCCATGGCGTCGACCGGGCCCGCGGCGTGGCGATCAACGCCCTGAATGACGACTTCACCGCCCGCGACGCCGCCGCCCGCCTCTGGCCCCAGACCGAGTGGCTGAAGGCTGCCCTGATCCTCGGGGAAGAGGCCCTGGCCCCCGCCCAGGCGCTCGCCCGCTACCTCGACACCCCAGCGCAGGGTGCCTGGCGCGACCTCAGCTTGCCTTGTGATGACTTCCGCCCTGAGCCCGCTCCGGCGAGCTCGTTCTATCATATCGTCGCCGCCAGCCAGGCTCTGCGCACGGCCGGCGAACCTCAAAGGACCTAGGACCAGCGCATGCAAGTGGCGATGATCGGGACGGGCTATGTGGGCCTGGTGAGCGGGGCGTGCTTCGCCGACTTCGGCCATGAGGTAACCTGCATCGACAAGGATGCGGGGAAGATCGATCGCCTGCGGGAAGGCGGGATCCCGATCTTCGAGCCGGGTCTTGAGGGGCTGGTGGCGCGCAATGTAGCGGCCGGCCGGCTGTTCTTTGAGACCGAGGCCGCGCAGGCGGTGGCCAAGGCCGATGCGGTGTTCATCGCCGTGGGCACGCCCTCGCGCCGGGGCGACGGCCACGCGGACCTCTCCTACGTCTATGCCGCGGCCGAGGAGATCGCTGGCCTCATGGACGGCTTCACCGTGGTGGTGACCAAGTCCACCGTGCCGGTGGGCACGGGCGATGAGATCGAGAGGATCATCCGGGCCAAGCGCCCCGACGCCCAGTTCGCCGTGGTGTCCAACCCCGAGT
>JAHUZY010000515.1 GCA_019264505.1 Phenylobacterium sp.
GCCCGCCCTCGCGTCTCCCGCCCCCAGGAAATGAGATCGAGTTCGCGGCCTTGTCCGATGTCGACCTGACGAATTGCGACCGCGAGCCCATCCATCTGCTGGGCCAGATTCAGCCGTTCGGCTTTCTGCTGGCGGTGACGCGGCAATGGATGGTGGCCCATGCCTCGGACAATGCGCAGGCCTTCCTGGGCTGCGCCGCCGATGACCTGATCGGCCAGTCCCTGACCGAGGTGCTGGACGGTCACGCGGTCCATGAGATCCGCGGCCGGTTGCAGATCATGCGCGGCGCCGACTCCGTCGAGCGGGTGTTCAACCTGCCGCTCCGCGCTGGCGGCGAACCGTTTGACGTGGCCGTGCACTATTCCGGCGACCTGCTGGTCATCGAGGCCGAGCCCAGCCGCACCGACTCCTCCCTGGAGGCGGCGTCCGCCGTCCGTTCCATGGCCAATCGGGTCGCCGAGCGGAAGACCATCGAGGACATCGTCCACGAGGCCGCCCGCCAGGTCCGCGCCCTGACCGAATTCGACCGCGTCATGGTCTATCGCTTTGACCAGGACGGCGCCGGCGAGGTGATCGCCGAATCCGTGCGCCCGGGCATCGGCTCCTTCCTCGGCCAGCGCTATCCGGCCTCGGACATCCCGCAGCAGGCCCGCGCCCTCTATGAGCGCAGCTGGCTGCGCATCATCGCCGACATCGACGCTGAGACGCCCAAGGTGCGGCCCGCGCTTGGCCCCAGCGGCGGCCCGCTGGACCTCTCCATGTCGATGCTGCGGGCCGTTTCGCCGATCCACATCGAATACCTGCGCAACATGGGGGTGGGCGCCTCGCTCTCCATCTCCATCCTGCGCCAGGGCAAGCTTTGGGGCCTGTTCGCCTGCCACCACTATGGCCCGCACCACGTCTCCTATGAGCGTCGCACGGCCGCCGAGCTGTTCGGCCAGATCTTCTCCTACATGCTGGAGAGCCGCGAGCAGGAGATCGAGGCCCGCCATGTGGAGCGCGCGCGCAACCTGCATGACCGGCTGGTCAGCTCGGTGGCCACGGCCTCGGGTCCCGAAAGCCTCACCCCCTTTCTGGGCGAACTGTGCACCCTGGCCGGCTGCGAGGGCGTGGTCGTGCACATGGGCGGCCAGACCGCGAGCCATGGCGCTGGCCTGTCCCCCGACCGGCTGAAGACCCTGGTGGCGTTCCTGGACGGCCGGGGGACTCAAGGGGTGTTCCACACCCACCACCTCAGCGCCCATCTTCCGGCCGCCGAAGGCTGGGGTGAGGCCGCTGGCGTCATCGCCGTGCCCCTCTCGCGGGAGCCGGGGGACTATCTGATCTTCCAGCGGGCCGAGATCGTCAGGGAGATCGCCTGGGCCGGGGATCCCAACAAGGCCGTCACCGTCGGCCCCCTGGGCGCCCGCCTGACCCCACGCCAGAGTTTCGAGGTCTGGAAAGAGACCGTACGCGGCCAGTCGCGGGCCTGGTCGGCCTCAGAGCTGGCCGCTGTGGACAGCCTGCGTCTGACCCTGCTGGAAGTGGTCATGCGGCTCACCGACCTCGCCCATGCCGAGCGCGGCAAGGCGCAGCACCGGCAGGAAATCCTGATCGCCGAGCTGAACCACCGGGTGCGCAACATCCTGGGTCTGATCCGCGGGCTGATCTCCCAGAGCCGGGACGGGGCCACCAACGTCCAGCAGTTCTTCGATGTGGTCTCCGGCCGGGTCCAGGCCCTGGCCAGGGCCCATGACCAGATCACCCAGCAGCACTGGGGTCCCGGCGCCCTGCGTGAGCTGATCCGCGGGGAGGCCGAGGCCTATCTGGCCGCCAAGGCCGACCGTCTGATCCTGACGGGACCCGAGGTGCTGATCGAACCCCAGGCCTTTTCGACCCTGTCCCTGGTGGTCCATGAACTGGTGACCAACTCGGCCAAGTACGGCGCGCTCTGTGACAGCCGCGGCCAGGTGCATGTGAGCTGGCGCACCGATGCTTCGGGCGCTCTGGACCTGACCTGGCGGGAAGACGGCGGACCTGAGGTGCGCGTCCCGACCCGTCGGGGCTTCGGCTCCACCATCATCGAACGCTCCATCCCGCACGAGCTGGGGGGCGAGGCCAATGTGGTCTTCGATCCGGCAGGTCTGCAGGTGGCCCTGCGGGTGCCCGGCCGCTTTGTCGTCGAGGCCGCCGCGGCGCCCGACCATCCAAAAGCGGCGGCGGCGCCGGACGGCCGGGTGGCCGGGCCTGAGCATGTGCTGGTGGTCGAAGATAACATCATCATCGCCCTCGACCTGGAGGGCGTGTTGCTCAAGCTCGGTGCGGGCCAGGTGAGCCTGGCCTCCACGGTCACAGCCGCGCTCGAGGCCCTTGAAGCGGCCCGCCCGGACTTCGCCTTCCTCGATCTCAATCTGGGGGAGGAGACCAGTCTGCCGGTGGCCGACCGGCTGCTGGCCGATGGCGTGCCCTTCGCCTTTGGCACCGGCTTCGGCGACCAGGCCGACCTGCCAGACCACCTGTCCGGCGTGCCGATCATCAGCAAGCCCTATTCGGAAAAGGCCCTGCGCGAGGCCCTGACCCGCCGGCCCTGAGCGATCAGGACCGGTAGTCGCCGTTGATGGCGATGTACTGCTTGGTCAGGTCGCAGGTCCAGACGCTGGCGCTGGCCTTGCCCACACCGACATCGATGAACACCTCGAGCTCCTGGCGCTTCATATAGGCGCTCATCTTGGCCTCATCGTAGGTCGGCGCGATCAGGCCGTCCTGGGCGGCCCAGTGCTCGCCGAAGCGGACCGACAGTTCGTCCCGGTTCACTGGCTCTTCGGTCTTGCCCACGGCCATGACGATCCGGCCCCAGTTGGCGTCCTCGCCGGCGAAGGCGGTCTTGACCAGCGGGCTCTCGGCGACGGAGCGGGCGATCCTGCGGGCCGAAACCGGGTTCTCGGCCCCCGCCACGGTGATCTTGACGAACTTGGTCGCGCCCTCCCCGTCCCGCACCAGTTGCAGGGCCAGATCCAGCAGCACCGCCTCCAGCTTTTCGCGGAAGTCGGCCAGGCGCTTGTCGCCCGCCCGGGTGATCTTCGGCGCGCCGGACTGGCCGGTGGCGAACAGCAGTAGGGTGTCGTTGGTCGAGGTGTCCCCGTCCACCGTCACGCAGTTGAAGGTGGTGCGGACATAGAGGTTCACCAGGCTCTGCAGGGCCGGGGCGGAGATGGCCGCATCGGTGGCCACGAAGGCCAGCATGGTGGCCATGTCCGGCGCAATCATGCCCGAGCCCTTGCAGATCCCCGAAATCCGGACCGGGACCCCGTCGATCATCGCCTCGGCGGTGGCCCCCTTGGGGAAGGTGTCGGTGGTCATGATCGCCCGGGCCGCGGCGTCCCAGCCATCGGGCGACAGCTTCTGCTCCACCTCGGGCAGGCGCTGGGTGATCTTGGCGTCGTCCAGCAGCACGCCGATGACCCCGGTCGAGGCCAGCATCACGTCGCGCTGGCGGCAGTCGAACCGCTTGGCCACGGCAGAGGCCACGCGGCGGGCGGCGTCGGCGCCGGGCTTGCCGGTGAAGGCGTTGGCGCAGCCGGCGTTGACCACCAGGGCGCGGGCCTCGGTCCCCTTGGTGGCGGCCAGCTGCTTCTGGCACCAGTCCACCGGCGCGGAGCCGACCTTGTGCCGCGTGAAGACCCCGGCCGCCGTGGTTCCCGGATCGAAGCTCACCAACAGCAGGTCATCGCGCTCATGCTTGTAGAAGCCGGCCCGACCCACGGCGAGGCGCACCCCGGCCACCGGCGGCATGGTGGGGAAGGGCACGACCAGGGGCGACACCGGCAGGGCGCCCTTGGCCGGCTTCGGCGCGGGGGCCGGCGCGCTGTCCAGGGCGCGGCTGGCCTTGTCGGCCCGCTTGAGGGCGGCGCGCTTCAGGGCGCTGGCCAAGGGGTCGAGGGCCCGCTCGATCTTCTGGCCCATGGCCTCGCCAACGCTTTCGGCGGTCTTGGGCGCCGGCTTTGCGGGGGCCTTTGCCTTGTCAGAGGGCTTCTTCGCCATCACTTGGGCTCCGGCGTCTTGGCGGCCGGCGCCTTGGGCGCGGCCGCCGCGGGCGGGGGGG
>JAHUZY010000133.1 GCA_019264505.1 Phenylobacterium sp.
GTCATGGTGTGCGGCTCTGGCGGAGGGCGGCGGCGAAGCCGGGGAATGGGGGTGGGACGGGTATGGTCAGCTGGGCGGGGCGCAGGGCCCGGCCAGTCCCGGATCGACGACCAGCCAGGCGCCCTGGGCCCGCAGCGCCGCGGCCAGACTCCGGTTCGTCGCGTCCGAGGGCGCGCGCTCTGTAAGGGTGATGATGAAGGGCTGGGCGCCAATGCCGGTGACGGCGCCGGCGCGATCAGCGGCGGCCAGGGCGCGCGGGGCGTCCCACCAGGGCGGGAAAATCGCGGCGGCGGCGTTGGCCTGACGCGGGGCGGCGCCCAGGACCAGGGCGGCGATCAGGCTCAGAAAGCAAAGGCCGGCGGCTGGTAACCACGTCGCCACGGATCAACTCCCCATTTCGGGGAACAGGTGTAGCGCCGGCTGGGTTAATCAGAGCTTAGCCACTCTGAAGGGCGGCAGGATGTCGCAGATGTCTAGCCATCTGGCCAGGGTCTGAAAACCGACGCCCATAATCGAAAACGGTAGGCTGAGAGTCATCGCCCGATCCAATGACTGACCTGGGCGATGACTCAAGCGTTCAACATCGGGAGCTCAGAAGACGAAAGCGAGCACAGCGCCGACGACGACGACCAGACCGACAATATAGATGATCGAGTTCATAACATCTCTCCAGGGTTAGTTGTGTTTGGAGAACGTCATGCCCACGCTCCGGTTCCACCGCGGGGCGGGCGGATCCGGCATGGCGAAAACGCGGGAGGAGAATCCTGGTGGAGCCGAGCGGAATCGAACCGCTGACCTCCTCATTGCGAACGAGGCGCTCTACCAACTGAGCTACGGCCCCCAGGAAGGCGCGGAGTTAGGCGTGCGGTGGATTTCTGTCAAGCCGCTCAAGGGCTCTGCAGCCTGCGCCGCCTTGTCAGGGGGGAGGCCCCGCGGCTAGAACCGGCGCTCAAGACAGATCGGGACGCCCCATGGCCGCCATCCTTCAGTTCATCTTCTTCATCATCGGGGCGATCCTCCAGCTGATGATCTACGCGATCATCATCAACGCGATCCTGTCCTGGCTGGTGGCCTTCGACGTGATCAATCTGCGCAACCGGTTCGTCTACAATATCGCCCGGGCCCTGGAGGCGGTGACCGCGCCGGTGATGCGCCCGGTGCAGCGGATCATCCCGCCCCTTGGCGGGGTGGATATCAGCCCGATCATCGTCATCCTGGTGCTGATCGGGGTGAAGGACATCCTGCTGCCGGCGCTCTATCGCGCCCTGGTCACGCCGGTCATCTGAGCCTTTTTGAGATGCGTCTGGCCGTGCGGCTGACGCCCAAGGGCGGGCGCGACGCCGCTGACGGCTGGGGCCAGGACGCCGAGGGCCGGGCCTATCTGAAGGTGCGCGTCTCGGCGCCGCCGGTGGAGGGCGCCGCCAACGCCGCCCTGATCGCCTTTCTGGCCAAGACGCTCCGGCGACCGCGCTCCAGCCTGAAGATCGTGTCCGGCGAGACCGCGCGACTGAAGCTGGTGGAAATCGAGGATCTGGCGGATGAAGATCTGGCCGCCGCCTTCGGATCGCCACCGTGAGGCGGTCCTGATGATCGTCGAAGAGGAAGCCGATGTTCAAGCCCCTGCGCCTGCTGATCCCGCTGGCCCTCGCCCTGACCCTCAGCGCATGCGCCGGCGGCGCCCAGCGGCTGGATGCGGCCGGCGACGTGCACACCCTGCTGACCGCCATTCGCGACGGGGACGAGGCGACCTTTGATCGCCATGTGGACCGCCAGGCCCTGCGGGCGCAGATCGAGGCCCGCATCGCCGCCGAGACCGCCCGCGCCGGGGGCAATGACGAGATGCGGGCGCTTGGCGCCCTGCTCGGTCCCGCCATCGCCAAGGCCGCCAGCGAGCAGCTGGTCCGCCCGCAGGTGTTCCGCGGGGTGGCCGAATACTACGGCTATGACGCGGCCCAGCCCCTGCCGGGCCGAGTGGCCATCGCCGGGTCGCTGAAGGCCCTGGACGACGGCCGGGTCTGCGCCACCCGGACCAAGGACGGGCCCTGCCTGCTGATCTTCACGGAGACCGAAGGCGTCTGGCGGCTGTCGGGCTTCGAGGGCGAGATCGACATGCTGCGCCGCTGAGCTAGTCTCCCTGGACGCGCGGGGGGAGACGACATGGCGGCGGTTGAGCTGGACGGCTTTCAGCGGTTTGAATTCGACGACGGCCGCTTTGTCCGCGAGGTCTATCGGCGGGGGACAGGACCCGCCGTCATCGTTATCCACGAGATGCCGGGCCTGCACCCCCTGGTCCTGGCCTTCGCCGAGCGGCTGAGCCAGGCGGGCATGAGCGTCTGGTGCCCAAGTCTGTTCGGCGAGCCGGGCAAGCCGGTCAGCCGGTCCTATCTGGCGGCCGAGGCCCTGAAGGCCATCTGCGTGCGCCGGGAATTCCATGTCTGGTCCACCGACAAGTCGAGCCCCATCGTCGACTGGCTGCGCGCGCTCGCCCGTCAGGCGCACGCCGAGTGCGGGGGCAAGGGCGTGGGCGCGGTGGGGATGTGCTTCACCGGCGGCTTTGCGCTGGCCATGATGACCGAGCCCGCCGTGGTGGCGCCGGTGCTGGCCCAGCCCTCCCTGCCGCTCACCGCCGGATCGAAGAGGCGGGCGGCCGCCATCGGGGTCAGCCCGGCCGAGATCGCCTGCGCCAAGTGGCGGTTCGAGGCCGAGGACCTGTCGATGATCGGCCTGCGCTTCAAGGGTGACGCCCTGGTGGGCCAGGCCCGCTTCGACCGCTACCGGGCCGAGTTCGGCGAACGGTTCGAGGCCATCGAGCTGGAGGACGCCGACGCCGCCCCCTCGCCGATCGCGGCGCACTCGACGCTGACCCTGCACCTGGCCCCTGATGGGCCGACCAAGGCCGCCGAGGCCCGGGTGATCGACTTCTTCCGCCAGCGCACAGGGGCCTAATCTCACGGGGGCGTGAGCGCCCTGGCGGGCTGCGCGGGCCAGGCCTAGACTTCGGAAGGCGCGGCCACTAGAAGCGCGCCCTTCCCTGCGCCGGGCGTTCGAGCCGCCGGCCAGGCCAGATTCTGCGAGAGCCTCGCCATGAAACGCCGTCCCCCCTCCCGCACGCCGGCTTCGCGCACGCCTGGCGCCCGTCCCGCCCTTCGCGGCCCCAGCCAGCGCCAGCTGCGCGCCGGCGAACTGGTCCGCCACGCCCTGGTGGAGATCCTGCGGGAGGAAGACCTGGACGATCCGGCCCTGGCCGGCGCCCCCGTCACCATCACCGAGGTCCGCGTCAGCCCAGACCTGCGCCACGCGGTCTGCTTCATCCAGCCCCTGGGCGGCGAGAACGCCACCGAGGTCGTGGCGGCCATGAACCGGGCCTCGAAATTCTTCCGCGGCCGGCTGGGGCGGATGATCGAGCTGCGCGCCACGCCGGAGCTGAAGTTCCTGCACGATGAGACCTTCGACGCCGCCGACCAGATGAGCCGGCTGTTCGACGATCCCAAGGTCCGCCAGGACCTCGACGCCCCCGAAGAGGACTGAGCCATGGGCCGTCGGCGCAAGGGAGAGGCGGTGTCCGGCTGGATCTGCCTGGACAAGCCCTATGACCTGACCTCCACCCAGGCGGTGGGCAAGGTCCGCAGGATCTTCAACGCCCAGAAGGCCGGCCATGCCGGGACCCTCGACCCCCTGGCCACCGGCGTCCTGCCCCTGGCGCTGGGCGAGGCGACCAAGACGGTGGCCTATATGGTCGAGGCCGATAAGGGCTACCGGTTCACCATCTGCTGGGGCGCGTCGACCACCACCCTGGACCGGGAAGGCGAGATCACCGCCCGCTCCGACGTCCGGCCGACGCCTGAGCAGGTCAAGGCGGTGCTGCACGAGTTCGAGGGCGAGGTGATGCAGGTCCCGCCCATCTATTCGGCCATCAAGGTCGATGGCGAGCGGGCCTATGACCTGGCGAGAGCCGGCGAAGAGGTGGAGCTGAAGGCGCGCCCCGTCATGATCCACGGCCTGGCGGTGGGCGAGGCGCCCGACGCCGACCACATCGAGCTGATCATGGACTGCGGCAAGGGCGCCTATGTGCGCTCGGTGGTGCGCGATCTGGCTCTGCGGCTGGGGGCCGAGGCCCATGTGAGCGCCCTGCGCCGCACCCGGGTCGGCGCCTTCACCGAGGCCCGGGCGATCGGGCTGGATTTACTTGAGGAATTGGGGCATAAGGCCCGGCAGTCGGAGGCATTGCTTCCGGTCGAGACCGCGCTGGACGACATCCCGGCGTTGGCCGTGACCGACGAAGACGCTTTCAGACTTAAGCAGGGACGGTCGATCGTTCTCGTTCCCCGACAGGTCGAAACCTTGAGAGCCGGGCTTGCGCCGGGCGCTCGAACCGTTTCGGCCATGTGTCGTGGCGTGATGGTGGCCCTCTGCGAGATGCGCGCCGGCAAGCTCGAGCCGTCCCGTGTCTTTCATCTCGAATAGAGCGGAGACGCACGATGTCGATTACGCCGGACCGTAAGGCCGAACTCATCAAGACCCACGCCCGTAGCGAGGGCGACACCGGAAGCGCCGAAGTGCAGGTCGCGATCCTGACTGAACGGATCGTCAACCTCACCGAGCACTTCAAGACCCACAAGAAGGACAACCACTCGCGTCGGGGCCTGCTCAAGCTCGTCTCCCAGCGCCGGTCGCTCCTCGATCACCTGAAGAAGTCGGAAGCCGACCGCTATCAGGCGCTCATCGAAGTGCTCGGCCTCCGCCGCTAGAACGTCCAAGCGCCCCCGCGAAAGCGGGGGCGTCGCATATGGGGCCCTGCTTCAAGGACCCCGCCGCCGCTCAATG
>JAHUZY010000147.1 GCA_019264505.1 Phenylobacterium sp.
CTCGGGCGGCCCCGACACCTGGATCGAGGTGCGCCTGGCCGACTTCGACGCGCCCGAACTTAACGCGCCGGACGGACGCCGGTCCAAGGCGCTGCTGGGGCAGGTGGCCATGGGACAGCCCGTGACCTGCGAAGCCCGGCGCGGCCGCAGCGGCCGGGTCGTCGTCTACGATCGCGTCATCGCCGTCTGCCGGGTCCGCGGCCGCCCCATTGGAGACCTCCTCCGCGCGCTTCACGCGCCAGAGGGCGGAAACTGACGCTCAGGTGAGCGCAGCGGACAAGCTCGGGAAGACGAAGCGCAAGAGCGCCCGCATCTCCTCCGAGATGTCGTAAGCCGGATCGCCTGTGCGCAGCCCGTCGCGATGCCCGGCCGCCTTGCGAGTCCAACGGCCCTGCCGTTCCTGATCCTTCAGCACGCCCTGATGGCTGGCCGATCGCAAGGCATGGCCGAAAGAGACCAACGCCTCGGGAAAGTTATCGGCCAGGTGATGCGCCACCTGGATCAGCTTGTCGAAGCCATAACCGACCGGCCGGCCAGCCAGGGCGCTGGCGACGCCGCAGGCGATATTGCGAAACCGCTGATCGATCTCATACTCGCCGGGAAGCACCAGATCGCGCGCTTCATACTGCGCCTTCAGCGCCTGCCAGACCGCCGAACGCGCCTTCCAGTCGCCGTCGGCGGCGCGCCCGGTGGCGATGGCGAGCAGGCTGTCGCGTAGTCGTTGATCCGCCGCCTCGCGTGCGGCGGCGAGCGCCTGGTTCCGCTCCCGGATGAGCCGGCGCTCCTCGCCTTCGCTATCGAAGGCGAAGACGCGCTGACCCTGCAGATCAATCGTGAGGTCGTCCCAGGCGACCAGCTCGCTCTCCCACACCGATCCGAGCCCGCCCGCCTCCATCACCGGCCGCCGGAACGCGCAGCGCAGCATCAACCGCCCTGCCGCTTCCGAGGCTTCTGCGCTCTCCCGGTCGACGACGAGGACATTGGCGTTGTTGTTGAACAACAGGTCGTCGACCGTCAGCTGCCGATAGGCCGGATCGAAGTGCGGCAGCACCCAGACGAGCAGTCCGCCTTCGGCGCGGTAGAAGGTCTTGCGTCCGATAACGACGTCGAGAAACGTGGTGGTGAGCTGCGCTTCAAACGCAATACGCAGATCATCCAGCCTCGCTTGGATGTCCGGGCGCCTGAGCGAGGCGGGATCGCGCTGCCCGCGCCAGACCTTCTCCGCCAGAACGTCCTGGAAACGGGGATCTGCGAGCAGCGAGCGTTCGATCAGGGCCTTGAGGCGGCGGTGCGCCTCGCTTTCCTGAGCGCCCTTGTACTTCATGATCCGGATGTCGTCTTCGCTCAGGCCGTCGCGGGTCTGGGCTGGGCAGGAACCGTCCTCGATCCTATGGCGGAAGAAGAACGCCTTGTCGGGGCTGGAGACGATGTAGACCGCCGTTCCGCAGATCGCGCAGGCGACGCGGGGGCTGCCGGCGTCCATGGCTTCCTTGATCTGGCTGCGCACCTGCACGAGACGGTCGTAGCGCACGCTTTCGATGAAGCGACGCGCCTCCAGGATCTGGCCCGATTTCAGGCTGCGGACCTCTCGGATCTGCGGGTCCGCCACCGCCGTAGCGCGGGCCAGCGGATCGATCGTGATGTTGCCGCGCATAGCCCCTCCTGACGCCCTCGCTTGCTCCTCTTGGGTTGCGGCGTCGATTCCCCGCAGCGACGCTAGCCGATAGATTGCGCCGGTTCACGTGAGGTCCGGGAGGGGAAAGCCTTCCCCTGCGGCCGAGCCTGAAGTCTCGGCCGACCCCTTCTGCGGGGGGGAGCCCCCAGGCTGTGCCAAAACTCGCCGGCCGCCCTGGCGTGGACGCCGCATCGAGCCGGCCGTTTAGGCCGACGGTGTCAGGCGCGCCGGACCGAAGACATTCACCGCGTGGATGATGTTGAAGGCCAGGATGGAGAGCGCTGCCTCTGCCTTTACTGCTCTGAGGCCGCGGGTAAGGAACCGACCACCTCCCGACATTCGCTTGATCGTGCCGAACGGGTGCTCAACCGTGCATCGGCGCGTCACCATCAGGCTTGGATTGGCGTAGATCCTCGCCTCCATGCGATCGAGCGCCGCCTGGTCGAACAGGCGATGGATCGTCCGTTGGGCGCCCGCTGTGCATCTCGGCTTCAGGCGGCAGTCCCTGCAGGCGGTCGTTCGATATCGGATGGCGCGATTGCGGGTGTGTTTGCCGGAGGGCTTCATCGTCTGACCCGCCGGGCAGCGGATGGTGTCTGACGCCTCATCAAATGCGAACTGGGTCGGCCGAAAGAAGTCGGTGTTCATCGCGCCGCGCTTGATCGGCGCCGCGACCTCGATTCGATCGTGCTCGCACGCCGCTATCGCCTGGGCGTTCGAGTAGCCGCCGTCCGCCAGAACAGTCAGGCGGTCGACCTGCAGCACTTCCATCGTCGCCAGCGACATTGGGTGCAGGAGTTGGCTGTCGTTCGCTTCGTTGGCGACGTCGTGGTGGACGATCAGACCGCTATCTACGTCCACGACGCTTTGCATGTTGTAGCAGGGCATCTTGGGTGAGTGGGCGTAGCCCATCGGCCTCGCGTCGGGCTCGCCGAAGACCAGCACCTTTTCGGCGCGTTCCACCAAGATTTCTTGCCGGCGCGCCAGCCGATCCTTCCGCCGGCTCAACGCGGCGATCGCGTCAGTGAAGGCCTGCCGGTGAACCGGTTGGTCGTCGAAGCCCTGGGTCACGGCTTCGTCCATGGCGTCGAGCCGGTCCAAGTAGTAGGCGATCTCCTTCTCGGTATGTGCGACGTCGCGAGCCAGCCGCTCGGCGCCGGCGATGTTCTTCGGGCTGGCGACGGCCCGCATCTTCGTCCCGTCCAGCGCCACCATCCGGCCGGTGATGAGCCCGCCGTCGAGGCAGAACTGGATGAATGCCGCGCTCGCCGCAACGATGGCCTCGGGGTTGTCGTGCCGGAAGGCGGCGATGGTGCGATAGTCCGGCGCGAGCTGCTTCATGAGCCACAGCGCTTCAAGGTCGCGGATGCAGGCCCGCTCGAGGTGCCTGGAAGAGCGAACCTGGTTGAGATAGCCCCAGACATACAGCCGAAGCATGTCCCCGGGATGGTAGCCGGGCCGGCCGGTCGCCGCCGCGACGGTGCGAGCAAAGCCGAGTTCTGCGAGGTCGAGACTACCAACGAACGCGTCGACAACTCGCACCAGGGATTCGGGAGCGACATAGTCATCGATGCAGGGAGGCAGCAGGCTTACCTGTGTCCGATCTGTTCCTTCCAAGAAGCTCACGAGAACCCTCACGGCAATTTCGTAGCTCATTGATTCTACTGTGATTTGGTCGCCAATTCCACTTGGCAAGGCCGAGGTCCACTCGGCGGCAGGTTTCGACGCGGGGCGCCGACGGCGGGAGCGTAGCGGGTATTCAGCCGATTGGTCGCTATGGCCGCCCGAACTTGCCCCATAGACGCTCGCTGCCCCACCAGAGGACCACGAAGCCTATGAGGGTTGCGCCCCCGAGGAAGCTCCAACCGTGTGGGCCAAACGGTGCCGCGCCTGCGGCGTAGGCGACCACCAAGCCTGCCATCGCCAGGAGGTAGGGGCCCGTCACGCGGCAGTGGATGCGGCCGCACCGCCGGGCGTTCAGCAGACAGGCGAAGCCCATCCAGACCAGCATGCCCGCCCAGACGGCTGCGCGAAGCGTGGGCTCCAGCAGGAGGGCTGCGAGCATCGCTGCGCCGGGGAGCGCCCAGAGCGCGATGAAGGCGCGCGTGTCGCTGGCCCAATCTTTGGCACCGCCAACCGCGTCGCACTTACCCATCGCGGCCGCCGCTGCAGCAGGCGGCGGCCCCACCGCTGGCCCCTGCTTCTTGGATGGGCGGACAGGGCACGTCCGCGTAAGAGCAGAAGACGCAGCAGTCGCCCGGCTTGGGCTTGAGGACGACGCCGCAGCCCTGGCAGTCGTAGAAGTACTGGCAGGCGTCGGTCGGCATGGTCTCGGTCGCCTGGTGGCCGCAGTGCGGACAGGTGAGCGTAGAGCGGAGCTCAATCTGCACGTCGCTCATCCGCGGGCGCTCCGGATCAGCGCCAGGGCCCAGGGCTCGACGATAGGCTGCCAGATCAGAGCAAGCAGAACGAGGACGGTGGCCGCACCGAGCATGGCGATCCCCAGCCGTGATGGCGCAGCGCAGCTGCTATCGACCCGGCACGTCCGCGCCCGGCGCCAGGTGACGACCCAGCCCACGCTGATCAAGGCCAGCGCCCCGAGCGTAAACCAGGTGCGCTGACCGGCGACCCAGCCCAGACCGCCCAGCCCAAGGCCAGCCAGCGCCAACGACATCGGTAGGACGCAGCATGCGGCCCAGGCGAAGACCGCTCCGGCCGCAGCGGCGACCGCCGCCCAGTTCAAGGCGGTCTCGGCGGGCTTGCCGCCCTGTCCTTCCCGTCGGACTCGAAGCCCGCTGCTTGCCGTCACGCCGTCGTCTCCTGGTGCAATGACGACTAGGATGCCATCTGTAGCGACTACAGACTCAAGCCCTAATCGAAAGCCGCGCTCCCCATGGCCGACCAGGCGATCCAGATCGGCGAGCTCTCACGCCGCACGGGCTGCAACATCGAGACGATCCGCTACTACGAGCGGATCGGCCTGATGCCGGCCCCGCCCCGGCGCGGCCGCTATCGCAGCTACGGTGGCGACGACGTGGGCCGCCTGGGCTTCGTGCGTCGGGCGCGGGAGCTGGGCTTCACGCTGGACGAGGTTCGCGCGTTGCTGGCGCTCGCCGCCGGCGGCCAGGCGTCCTGCGCGGAGGTCAGGGATCTCGCGGCCTCGCACCTGCAGGACGTGCGTGCGCGCATCGCCGACCTCAAGCGAATGGAGCGGGTCCTCGCCGGCTCGGTACGGGCCTGCGAGGCCGGTCAGGACCCAGGCTGCCCGCTGATCCACGCGCTGTACGCCGCGTAAGCGACGGCGACGCGGCCGGCGCCGCTCGCCATCGGTTTTTGCACAGGCTGCCCCGCACCGCCCCCCTTTTGCGCCGGCGCCGGCCAGGCTGGCGGAAGACCAAAGGCTCCGCCGATTGCGAGAGGGAGAGGGCCGCGGCGGTCGCCGTGACGGGTTTTGAAGGTCGAGAGAGGAGCTCCGGCCGGCCCGTCGCGGAGACATGCGATGACACGCTCAGCTTCCAGGAGCCGCGCCCGGGCCGATCGGGCCAACATC